>JABSQK010000459.1 GCA_013215875.1 Lentisphaeria bacterium | reverse complement strand
AGAAAAAGAAGAAAAGCAGACGGAGTAAGCGAACGAAGAAGAGTAAAAAAACTGAGACAAATCCAGTCGTCAAATTAGCCAAATCTAAAACTATGTTACTCAGCTTCGATGAAGGCGGGAAAATGAGGAAAATTGATTTAGGGACTGGTTACATGCAAACAAACATGATTGGTGGATTTCCGGTAATCATTAATCAACAGACCTTGAAAATTATCGACCTTAAAAATAAAAAAGTCTACAAAAAAACATTATCTAAATCAGACTATGCTCCCACTATACACATCCAGAATGATAAAATAATACTTGTTTATGATTCCATGAGCTCCTGCCTCGATTTGAATGGCGATAAAGTCATATGGAAAAAAAACATAGGTGATTATGGTGATTCAGTAAAATTTATTGGCAATAAGATGATTTTGTTTGGCCGTAAAGAAAGCAATGTAGCTAAAGAAGAAGTCAAGCTTAGTAACTTGCCGGGTTTTAATCAGGACAAGGAACTGACAAAAGAGTTGGAAGGCAAAATGAATCGTGATATAGACAGCAGTAGCTACATTAAAATTCTTGCCTGCATCGATATCAGTAATGGTAAGTTACTGTGGGAAGAGGAATTTACGCATTACCCGTCTATCATATTTTCGGACGATCGCATTGTCAGTATCTATAATACAGGCAATTCAGCCCTCAGAATGATTCAAGCTATAAATGGTGGTGGGGATGTAAAAGGAAATGTGACAATTCGCCAATATAAACAATCGACTGGCAAAATGATGTATCAAACTGCCAATGAAGATGTCGACCTATATACTGAAGCTAAAGTCTTTGGCGATATTTTATTTTTACGCACATCTAACGGCATAAATGGAATTGACTTAAAATAATGGATGAGAAAGCCGAAATAGCAGCACTAATTGAGCCATGGGTTCACCAGGCTTTTCCACGCTCGGATAGTTCACCTGAACTACAAGCAAACCTTATCTGTGCTGATTGTCAACACCCCTTTAATTTTGTTGACATGCAAGTCAGTGTTGAGGGTAATAGCCTTGTTTGCTCAAATTGCAAAGAAGCACACACAGTACAAGCAACGACAAAACAAAAAATTGCCATATTCAAATCACCTGGATTTTATGTTTTAGCGCTCATTTTTTTCTCGATTATTCTATGGGCATTGGGTGTTGGCAATCCGGATGAGGAAAAACTAAGCAAGCAGGGAAAAGATCTCGAATTTTATATGCAGGTTTATCCCAATAAAGTGCTTAAGCAGGGTCGACGTACCCTGACTCATGCAAAATATTTGTTTGAAAATGGCAAGGAGGAGGAGGCTAAAAAATGGGCCGCTCTGTCCCAAACATGTATTGAGAAGGCGCTTGACTACTGGAAAGATGAAAACTTTCTCAAGTACTTGAACTTTATGAAGGCAAATGCGCTTTTTTACCAGTCTGAATTTAAACAAGCCTGGGAGATGATCAGTCCAATGGAGAAGCAATTTAAAACAGGCTCTGACAATGAAAATATTCCGCAGATTCGCTTCATAAAAGCCTGTATTGCTTTTAAGAACGGGAAAGTGAAAGATGCTGGAAAAATGTTTGATCGCCTCATTGCCGAAAAAACGGATGCTCAATTGGAAGCTGAAATGCCCACATCCTATAATAATCAAATAGATAAGTATATCAGCATAGGCGAAAAAGGCGTATACAGCCATGAAAAATTTGCTGTATTGAAAGGACTCTGCGGTTTGAAAGCTTTCGAAGAGGACGAAATCCGGCATAAAGCGCTGGCCTATATGACTGCCAATCAAATCGTAACCGAACACTATAAGAAACGAATGAAAATAACAAATAAGGCCGTATTTGACGGTAATGTTGAATCGGAAACATCCACATTGGAATTTGAAGACTAATGTTTTTTCCATTTGAAATAGATGATGAGCTTGATTATAAGCAGCGCTTTGGATACTTGGCATATCTCACTATTGCTCTGTGTATCCTATCTTACGTCGTGGTCACATTTACATTCAGTAAAGAAGCCGTTGAAAACCTGTATTATGAATTTGGAGCGAACCGTTTCGATTTCAAAATATGGTCGCCGTTAACAGCCACACTGTTACATGGTGGTATCATCCATTTAGTAGGGAATATGTACTTCCTGTGGATATATGGTGTAATCCTTGAAAAGGTTATTGGTTCAATTAATTTTGTGATTCTTTATATCAGCGGTGCAATAGTCAGTATCGCGTTGCAACTCATGACTGTCTCGAACCTTTATATCGATGAGCCGTGCATCGGTGCATCCGGTGCCATATCCGCTATTTTAGGTGCATTTTTTGTCATGCTGCCTACAGCCAAACTTTCGTGTTTGGTTTTCTCACCAGTTTCATTCAAACCAATTGTCATTAAATTACCTGCCTGGGTTGTCTTAAGCCTTTGGTTGTTTATGCAGCTGCTTTACTCTCTGCAATTACTTGGCGACTTTACAGGTGTTGCCTTCTGGGCACATATTGGCGGTTTTGCATGTGGGGCAGCATTGGGCACATTTTGGAAAGTGGCTTATCAGAAGCGCCTCGATAAATGGAAAGCGATACAGAGGCTGCAAATTCAGGAACTCTGGGAAGCCTGTTTAAATGACGAAACAGAGCGTGCACAGGAATTGATTGAGCAAGATAATCAATTACCCGGCTCACAAGGAATCAAAGTATATTTATCCACACTGCTGGAGGATGATAACGATCCGCAACTTATTGGCAAATTCTTAATCGCATTTAATTATGCCAAGGACTACAGCGATGGCACATTAATGGTGAATCTCTACATGCAGATGATACACAAGCTGCCAATGAAGGAAATACCTGGCTTTGTTCATCAGGATGCTGCATTTGCAGCGCTGCCCGCAAGGCAATATCGCCTCGCTTTGCTTGGGTTTTATCATGGATTGCAACAAGGGATAACAGAACGCTATCCACAAATGGGGCGAGCCTTGTACAATATTCTAAACAATCAGTTAGAAGCAGATACAGAAGCGGAAAAACTAAAAAAGTATTTCACTATCGAAGACTAAACAATTTGTTCCGTCAGAATTTTTCTAAAAACATCTCTATTGCATGTCCTTAGCCAGCATATTTGTAGACTCAAGACCAATTTTAACTCCAAGACTTTGGCAATTGACCACTAATTTCTGGCCAAAAGTGCCCGGAAAGCAGATTTTTTATTTGATTAAATAATTAATAATTAACGATTTGCAGATTTTTTTCGTATTTCCCCTCATTCTAATCGTTTTTTATCTTGACAATCTCGCCTTCAACTGCCATCTTAATTATGGATAAAATGGAGACAAGAATGCCTGAAATAGCTTTACTAATGGGTAGCAAATCAGATCTACCCAAATTACAGGATACGATACAAGTATTCAAAGATTTCGAAATTGATTTTACCGTCAGAGTTATGTCTGCACATCGCACCCCTGAAGTAGTTGTAGATTTCACAGTCAATGCAGAATCAAATGGAATAAAAGTAATCATCTGTGCAGCTGGCAGTGCAGCTCACTTAGCTGGCGTTGTCGCAGGACACACAACACTTCCCGTATTGGGAATACCCGTACAAGGTGGCGCCTTAAATGGCATGGATGCATTACTTGCAACTGTTCAAATGCCTGGCGGTATACCCGTGGCATCTGTAGCTCTGGGTGGCGGCGGCCCAAAAAATGCTGGTTTATTTGCTGTGCAAATACTCGCACTATCCAATCCTGAACTTGCTCAGAAACTTAAAGATACACGAAAAATGCAGAGCGATAAAGTGATACAGGCAGACAAGGAATTACAAGAGGAACTACAAAGCTGACATGCTTGAGTATGAATTAACCAGTGAAGCCGAAGACGTCATTCGGAATGATATCACCGAGCGGCTAAATAGCGGTGAGGTGGGAATTATTCCTACAGATACTGTCTATGGTCTGGTTTGTGCATCTGGCGATGAGACAGCCAAAGAGCGCATTTATGAACTTAAAGACCGGCCATCTGACCAGCCATTGCAATACCTTTTGAGCAATGTGGATCAGGCCAAACAACTCAACATAGAGGTCACGCCCAACCTGCGGAAAATTGCCGATGCCTTTTGGCCGGGAGCGCTCACAGTTGTTATTCAGGATACCGAGGGTGTTTACCAGGGCATCCGTATTCCAAAACATGGATTTATTATCACGCTGATAGAAAAGTTGAATCGCCCGCTGGTTGCCACCAGTGCAAACAGGCATGGGGTGGAACCCTCAGAAAGTTTGGACCAAAGTTTCATGGACCTCAATGGCGACCCGGATTTTCTTGTAATGGAGGGCGATAACAAAGCGCCTTCGTCAGCAGTTATTAAAATATCCAGCAATGATGAAGTGGAACTCATTCGCGAGGGATTAATTACAAAAGAAACTGTGGAGCAGATTATATCCGCTTAAAATAAATGCTTGGAAATAATGAATACCTGACAGCTATTGAAATTGGCACCCATCAGATAAAAGCCTGTATGGGATCAATGAACAAAGGCTCATTAAGCATTGTGGGCTATATTGAGACACCCACAGCTGGCCACGTCCGTAAGGGCGAAATCATTAACTTCAATACCACTCTCGAACTCATTACCGACACTTTAAATAAACTCGAAAATTCCACAGGCAAAACCATCAGCAATGTCTACCTTGGCGTTACCGGGAATCACTTTTCCTCAACCAATGCCAGTGGCACTGTTCCAATACTCACGAAAGACCGCGTTATTACCGAGCAGGATATAATTGTTGCTACCAAAAATGCCAGAGACTGGCGCTTGCCCCAGGACCAGGCATTGGTTACAAGTTATCAACGCTCATTCATTATCGACGAAACCCATCGAGTCAGCAAACCTGAAGGGCGCATAGGCAATCAACTCTGTGCCGAAATTCACATGATTTATGGAGATTCCAATCGCCTCGAAACATTACTTCGATTTATGGTTACTGTCCTCGGTGAACAAGTTACTGATGTAGTCTTTAGTGGGATTGCCAGTTTTTACGGGCTCGATCATCAGGAATCTGCAAAAAATGGTATTCTCGTTCTGGACATTGGTGCGGGCGTAACTGAGTATGTTTTGTTCTACGACGACGGCTGCATGCATTCAGGTCAAATTACTGTTGGTTGCCAGCACTTGATCAATGATCTTGCTATTGGCTTGAAGGTAAAATATAAAACCGCTAAAGATATACTTGAACAGCACGGCAATGCCGTAGTCGATTCAGATTCGGCACTTGGGCAAATAAATGCAGTATCGAATGAAGGCGAAAAAATTGTTATCCCTGAGGCAAATATCCATAAAATTATCGAACTTAGGCTACAAGAACTATTTGAAATCATCCGTGAAGAACTCGACCTGGCGGATATTCGCAGCTTGATGGGCGATGGCATTATTATTACTGGCGGGGGTGCAAAAATTGAAGATATCGATACGCTTGCATCGTCTGTATTTAAAGCGCCCTGTAAAATCGGCCTGCCACTGGAGCTCGAGGGTATGACAGATGATATGAAAGATCCATCAAAAACAACTATCGTGGGCCTGCTCATCGTGGGCTATCAACTCCGCCTCATGGAATCACTTAATAGTCAGTCAATTTCAAAAGTGGTTAAAGATGAATTCAAACATCTGGTCGGTTTGGTTGGCAAGGCGATAAAGTTCTAATGAGTGAAACCCGTCTAACAAAAGTTGTGATCATTGGAATTGGCGGAGGCGCTGGCAGAGTCGTTAGAAAAATTTCCACGTTGCTTCCGGGTGCAGTAATACGCCCGATGGACGAAGTGGGTTCGTCGGATGAGCAGTGGATAAACCTTGTTTATATGGACTCAGATATTGCCGACCTGGATTATATACGCGGTGTTGTGCACGCCCCAATAGGCACTGAATGGACACACGGCATGGGTACCGGAGGTGATAGTTTATTGGGTGAGAACCTGCTGTGGACGCATTTGAAAGACCTCGAAGGAATTGTCTCCGGAGCAGAACTTGTCATTACCATCTGCTGCCTGGGTGGCGGTACAGGATCTGGTGGTATTCAGGTTCTCAATCGCTACTTGAATGAAAAGAAAATTCTTAATATCGCATTTGCGACTGAACCGCTTACCGCTGAAGGCACTGTTCGTAAAGATATTTCAGATGCAGCAATTGCCGCCTTAAAAAGGCAAAGTGCCCTGCTTATAAATATCCATAACGACCTTATTTTTAAATATGTGCCTTCAACAACAAAGCTGACAGAGGCCCTGAAAAAGACAAATGCACTCATCGCAGAAGGGATACTTGGACTGGCTGAGGCTGTTCGCTGTCGAAAAGGAATACCTTTAAAATTTGTCGATCTCCAACGCAGTATCTGGGAGCGCCAGACAAACTGTTCCATTGGCACAGGTATCGCATCCGGTGAGGGCCGGGCAAAATCGGTTGTCGATGAATTACTCAAAGCGCCGCTCTTGGGCGGTGCAGAATTCCTCCAGGAATCGCATAAAATTATAGCGATACTCTCGGGTGATGAAAATCTCAGTGTACAGGATATCGAACGCTGCCATCAAGAGTTGTCCTCCTGGCTGCAGCCCAATACGGAAACCTTAATTGGCATCAGTACAGAAGAAAAAACCGATCAGTTAAAATTATCCGTATTGGCAATTAAATACCTCGACTTTGAAGATCCCATTCACATTAAATCACTTTCCTCAGTACCGAAGGCTGACCCGCAAGATCTTATTGAATCTGATGATGATGCCGCTGATGATGAAATTGAAGTCAGTGGTACTTTGGGTATTTTCGGAAATTCCGCCAGTACAATTCGTCGCAATGAAAATCTCGATATACCAACCTTCATCAGACGAGGTGTCGCTCTTGAACGGCCAGAAAAGAAATTATAAAGCCAGACTTGCTACATTTATATGCCTGGCCTCTTTGTATTTCCTGAGTACTTCCTGCGATGCCGATAAAACCAAATCCAGCTATCGCGATATTCACATAGATAAAGCTGAAGCATACAAAACCCTAGAATCTTTTATTAAAATTGGCCCGCGGGTGAGCGGATCAGCCAATGCAAAAAAGGCCGCCGACTTTATCCTGAAACAAATACACAGCTATGGATATAAAAATGCCAAAATGACAAGCTGGAAAGAACAGACAGATCATGGGGAAAAAACCTTTCATAATATCACTGCAGAGATTAAAGGAAAGAGCGATAAATTTATCGTTCTTGGAACTCACTATGATACAAAATTGATAAAAGAATACCTCATGTTCCATGGTGCAAATGATTCTGGTTCCAGCACTGCACTTGTGCTCGAAATTATGCGGACATTAAAAAAATCCACCTGGGATGGCCCGACAATCATATTTGCATTTTTCGATGGTGAAGAAAGTTTGGTTAAATATACCGATGCTGATGGCCTGCATGGTAGTAAAAAAATGGTAAACATGCTCAAAAAAGAAAAACGACTAAAAAATTGCAATGCGATGATACTTCTCGATATGATTGGCGATAAAGACTTAAAATTAACTCTCTCTCCGAATGATGACCCGGCACTCATAAAATTACTGTACAAGATTGCCAAACAGCAAAAGGTCGAGTCACATATAACCATGAATGAAACATCGATCCTCGATGACCATGTCCCCTTTAAGAAAGCGGGTATAAGAGCAATCGACCTGATCGATTTCGATTATGGCCCGAATAACGATTACTGGCATACAGGCGAAGATAGTATCGATAAAGTCAGCCCAGAAAGCTTGAAAATAATCGGTGATCTAACCATTCGTTTAATGCAAAATTTATAGCTTTGTATTTATAATACCCTGTTTCGTGAATGAAAGAATATCTTAAAATTACATTGCTTTGTATATTTGCCGCAATTCTTTACGGCATTGTTCACGACCAAATTAGCGCCCAAATCAGCATGGAATTTTTCACCAAGGGCGATTCTGAATCATCTGCGCGTTTCATTGCTCTCGTAAAAGGCATTCTCTGGACCTGGTGGTTTGGTCTCATACTCAGTATTCCACTGGGTCTTTGTGCACGGCATGGTAAACGTAATAAACTCAAAGCTAAAAAACTCATCCTGCCTGTGGCCCGCGTCATCGCAACAGTATTTGTTTTTTCCCTCTGCAGCGGATTAATAGGCTACGCAATCGCTACACTCGGCCTACATGAATTATCGGATAAACTTGTATCATCAATTCCCGAGGAGAGTCGAAATGGGTATATCGCCAATATTTGGTCAAGTTTTGGTGCCTATGTGGGTGCAGTTGTTGGAGCGTATCGCGCCTGTCTCAACACCCATAAAAAGCGCTATGGGAAAAAATAAAAAATCGAGTCGCTAGCCTAGTTAATTCATAAATCTCGTAGCGAAAGGGCTAAGTGTAAAAGTAGCAGTCATTTGGGGCTGTAAGATGGATGTAGGCGTGCTGAGGCACGTCAAAATCATCGTCAGTTCTAAGTGACTGATACTACAACAATTCGCCCTTGCAGTAGATGGTTTTATGAATTATCCAGGCTAACTTTGCATACTCATGATTTCTTTGTAGGCTGAGACCAGTTTATCGCGTATTTCTTTCATTAGCTGAAAGGTAATATCGGCTTCTTCCAGCTTCATGACAATTTCCTGAACGCTGATGTTTTCTCCGGCTGCAAGTTGTTTGATAGATAAGTCGGCTGCTTTTTGTTTGTTATCCACATCTTGTATAAGATCTGTTAGCATTGTGCCAAAGGAACCTTTCTCGGTCTTTTCTGTACCGATCATTTCACGGCTTTGCAAGAGCTCGGTAATATTGCTAATTTGCCCGGCTTGGACTGCTTCAATCATCGCTGCATCACTCCGTTATTCATCATTTCAATACTATCCTAATCGACTAATGGTTTGTTCAACCATTTGTTTCGATTGCTTCATCGCGGTCAAATTTGCCTCATATGCCCGTGTGGCTGTCATAATATCGAGCATTTCTTCAATTGCTGAAATATCCGGGTATTTGACAAAACCATTCTCATCAGAATCTGGATGCCAGGGTTGGTATCGTTCGATTGCTGCACGCTGATCACGAATTACATCACTAACTTCAACACCATTTAATGAGCTTCCGTTAATGCTCTCCGATAACTTTTCTGCGAAGACCACCTGACGACGCTGGTAGGCACCACCATTTACATCTTTGGTCGTTTGCGTATTGGCTAAATTGTGAGAAGCCACCTCCATGCGAATACGCTCGGCTTCCAAACCACTTGCGCTAATCGCCATTCCAGGCATTAAATCCATAATTACCTTCCTTGTATTGCTGTACGTAAAATATTCATGCGGGTTTTATAGGCACGCCCCAACAGATTGAATGACAGGGAGTTTTCCATGAGTTCATTTATTTCCATACCAATGTCCACGTTATTGCCATCAAGACGGACCGGATTTTTCAAATCCTTGGTGATATTGGCTTTTAAATCCTCTAAGCCCGATATATCGCCTGCTTCAATTAATTTCTTCATCTGCAACTCAAAATCTACTTCCTGCCGGATATACCCTGGCGTATTTACATTGGCAAGATTATTACTGATCACTTTCTGCCGCTCAAAGGTCATTTCGAGCATTTTTGAGAGCATCAGCGATGTATCATCTGTAATTGGATTTGCATCCATAATTTAAGTCCTGTTTTTATTAGCTTAATGCATCTGCTGTGCCAGCATCAATTTATTCAATTTTGAGCCTGATTCAGGGACTTTAGTGATGCAAGATTTGCCGTTTGGGAAAATAATGCCGGATTGCTTTATACTTTTATAAATAAAAGATCCGGCAAGTTTCTTGTGAAAGAATAAAAAGTTCTGTTCGTGCTGTTATTCTAAATATTAATTGATACCTTAATGCCTATGAGTGATTCAGAAGAAAAGCCAATATTTAATAAGAAACGTATCGCGTCGGTCAGTATACTGGCTTTATTAGTATTAAGCCTGTATGGCAGCTATCTCATCTTAAAGCCCTATATTCACTCCTTTATTCTGGCAGGTATCTTTGTCTCAATATTTTACCCGCTGCACACATTTTATCTCAAAAAACTTGACCGCTTCAAGAAGAAAAAAACATTTGCTGCCCTGCTTTCCACAGCCAGCATAGCGGGCTTTGTTCTCGTTCCTCTTATGGTTTTTGTCTCCATTCTCGCCTATAGAGCCTATGACAGATTTACCGCTGCAAAAGAATGGGTTGAAGAAGGACACCTGGAGAAAAAACTCAATGAATTCAAATTTATTATTCCTGATAAATCGGAGGAATCTGAAGATGAAAGCAGCACAGACAGCACGATTACATCTCCTATAAATACACCGTCCATTCAATCCACAGATGACAGTACAGTGGCCGGAGTGGCGGAGTCACCAATCGTACTAAAATCGAAAACCGCGCAAAGATTAAAAGCATTTCAAAAAAAGTATATGCCAACCTTAACAGCGGCAAAAGCCCAGGACTGGCTTTTGTCCAAGAGTCAAATGTTGGTCAAAAAAGTGAGCGAAGGTATATTGCCGGTCGTTGGGGGAACGATCAATATTATAATGAATTTTGTACTAATGCTGGTGATTATGTTCTTCTTCTTTCAAGATGGAAAAAGCATTGTCAAATATCTACTGAGTTTTAATCAAATGAGCAAGGCTTACGAAAAATTACTTATTGATCGCCTGAAATCCGTCGCTAAGTCAGCCTTGCTTGGTACGGGAATGACTTCCCTGGCACAAGGTGTTCTTGCCATGGTAGCTTTTGCAATCGTTGGTGTGCCATGGTTTTTTTGGGGCGTGATGACAGCATTTGCCTCACTCATTCCTGTTATCGGCTGTGCAATTATATGGATACCGTGTGCAATTTATCTGCATGTTATTGGCAAAACAGGAATGGCTATTTTTCTCGCCCTTTGGAGTATTATTGTTGTCGGCTGCGCGGATAATTTTATACGCCCCTACTTTATGAAAGAAGACAGTGGTATGAGTTCCATGATTGCGTTTTTCTCCATTCTTGGAGGCATGCAGCTATTTGGACTTCTAGGGGTAATATACGGACCGTTAATATGTGGTGTTTGTGCAGTATTGCTCTATATATTCAAACTCGAGCTTGCTACTAAAGAAGAGGAAACAGCAAGCTAAATTAACTGCTGTGCATCTTATTCGCGATCCATACTCCTGCAAAAAATAAAAGTAGTCCGCCCACATTACTAATTATAAAATAAATAACAGCCAGCTTCATATTTTTATTGATCAATTCATAAAGATTCAGGCTGTAGGCGGAAAAAGTCGTAAATGCACCCAAAAATCCAATCATTATGAGCAAGCGCATGTTTTCCGATAATTCGATATTTGAGAGATTTTTCAGCCATATGAAGACGATACCTATCAAGAAGGATCCCAGCAGGTTTACAGTCACCGTTGCCCAAACAGCTTCTTCTGTAAACTTTGCCATTAAAACGCTCGTTAAATAACGACACAGAGCACCTGCAGCACCACCTAGACATACAAAAACCAGTTTCATCATAAGAGTGCCTGCCGAAGTCCTTCACGCATCGCATCCACGGGGGAATTTTCAATGCCATTCCAAATTGAAAAACTTTTTACACCCTGATAAAGCAGCATGCCCTTTCCATCGATAACATTACAGCCCATCTTTTCTGCTTCGCTTAACAAGAGTGTTGGCCGATATATCATCTCAAAAATATTCATCCCCTTATCCATAAAACCGAGTGGTATCGAACACTCATCATCTGCATGCAGCCCAATACTTGTCGATTGGATGATGACATCGGATGCATTAAACGCAGATTGAATTGCTGAATGCTCATCAAGCCCGAGACAATTTACAGTGCAACTTGAATTCGCCTTGAGAATATCCTCCGCGAGTTTTTCTGCTTTGGACACTGTCCGGTTTACCAGGTTTATTTCTTTGGCCCCTGCACTGGCGAAATAAACCCCGCATGCCCGTGCAGCTCCACCTGTTCCCCAAAAAGTAAATCGTGACTCTT
>JABSQK010000458.1 GCA_013215875.1 Lentisphaeria bacterium | reverse complement strand
CAAACCGACGACCTGGCCTGGTTCAACCGATAAACTCAATGAGTCCAGCGCGGTGATCTCGCCATAATTCTTTTTAAGGTTTTGTGCCTTTAACATAAATTAGTCCGTAATGAGTACATTCTCAAATTTAAATATGCTCTGCTTAAAATCCAAGCCTTCTTCAATCTCAAGAACAATCCCTTTTGAAGCTAGTTTACCATAAAATGACAACTCCACAAGATAATTGTGATCTGTAGAATTTAATTTTTGAGCAACTGCCTCGTCGTTGTTTAATAGACGTATCTTTTTATCTGAAATCCTCAAATTCTGTATTTGTCCATTAATCAGTATTTTTATCGCCCCGTGATTCACATTATTTTTATCCTTATAAGAAGCCCGGTATTTTAATGAGATGACATCTTGCTTTGTTTCGTCCACAGAATTCTTCAGATACAACAGTTTTATTTCGAGTTTCTCTTTTTTTACCAGGGCCTGAAACTGCTTTTCTTTCTCTTTTGGAGCTGTTTTTGTTTTCCCGCCCCATCCAGATGGATTATTACCAGTGAGCTGCTTTTTGGGAGTTTGTTTTTTGGGGGGATTGACTCTTTTTTGAGGCGTATTTATTTTTTCTTTTTTCGACCCACGGAAATACCAGTTTTTCCAATCCTCGACATAGTCCCCATTGGCATCCTTCTTCATGGGAATATTTATTGAAGCTAAAAACAATACTGCAGCTAATACAGGTACGGCAAAAAATATCATAAAGATATTTCGCCATTTTTTTATTTTCTGCTGTAATTCTTCTTCATTGGCCATTAAGTATCGTCTTTATCTTTTTGTTTTAATCTAGGTTTATTTATTTTTTATGTAAGGCAAGTTTACGCAGTATTTACATTCATTTGAAGCTGAAAACTTTCAAAATAGCTTTCTCATTTTTCCTTAAGCATGGTTTTCAAATGTGCTTCTGTCGCCAAGGCCAGCCCCTGGACGTTATATCCACCTTCCAGAATGGAAACCAGTCGTGACTTACAATGCTTTTTCGCCAGTTCCATCACCATTTTAGTTAGGGCAATAAACCCGTCGTCGGTGATCTTAAAATTCCCTAATAGATCATCTTTTCGTGAGTCAAAACCTGCAGAAATCAAAATAAGATCGGGTTTAAACTTTTCTGCTGCGGGAAGCAATTTTTTCTCAAAGGCTGTTAATATATCCTTATCTGTCGCACCGGGCGGCAATGGGGCATTTATATTAAACCCTAATCCAGCGCCGGCCCCTTTCTTATCTGCACTGCCGGTTCCTGGAAAAGCCCTCAAGTCATGGGTGGAAAAGAAAAGTACACTGGGATCAGTATAAAAGGCCCATTCCGTACTGTTACCATGATGATAGTCCCAATCGATGATCAAAATTTTCTTAAGTTTATATTTGAGTTGGGCATAACGTGCAGCAATCGCCACGTTACTGTAAAAGCAAAAGCCAAATGCCTGTGCCTGCTTTGTATGCAATCCATCTACTGCATGATGCCCGGGTGGGCGTACCGCACAAAAGGCATTTCGCACTTTGCCGCTCATCACCTGGTCTATGCCAGTACATCCGCCCTGCACTGCCAACTGGCAAATTGCTTCATTGGGATAGCTTTGAATGATCGCCAGATGTTCTTTACCATGCACCTTTTTGATATAGTCCATTGGCTTGCCACTTGTCTTTACCTGCAGTAATTCTTTTTCAAGACCGCCCTCTTTCAAGCGTTTCAAAATTGCCTGCAGGCGCGCTGGGGATTCCGGATGCCCTTCTTCCAGAACATGTTTCTGGTAATCCGGGTGATAAACAAATGCGGTACCCGTGGCAATTTCAGGTTTTTTATCCGCTGCAAGATTTGTCGTATATAAACCCAAAGCCAAACCTCCTGTCTGAATGATAAATCGACGTCTTTTCATAGTCAGCACCTTTAGTTTATGCCTGAACGGCATGCGCTTTTAGATATTGAAAAAATCTTTAAATAAGTCCATGAGGTTTTTGCGCTTGTGGTCATGTTCTTCTTCTTCAAGTCCTTTTCGCAATGAGCTGATGGGTGTATGAAGAATTTTATTGACGATCAATTCCACTGAGCGTTCCACTTGCTGGCGGTCGTCATCCTTCCAGTCGACATTCTTAAATAATTGGTTCAGCTCATTGTCTTTTATTTCGTGAGCTTTTTCACGTAGCGAGACAATCACAGAACCAATATCTTCATTGCGCTGGCGTTCAAACAGGGTGATCTTTTCTTTAATAATATATTCTGCCATGCTGGCACGCTCCTGACGAATATCCATATTTTTTTCAGAGAGCTCTTTGAGATCATCAATATTATAGAGATAGACATCGGAGAGACTGTTCACATCCGGGTCAATGTCGCGCGGTACAGCAATATCGATAAAAAACATGGGTAATTCCCTGCGGTGCATTGCTTCTTTAACCATGGCCCTGTCGATAATCGCCTTGTCAGACCCTGTGGAACAAAGGACGATATCGGATTTCTTAAGCTGTGCAGTCAATTTAGACCATTCGGCAAAATTGCAATTGAGTCGTCCGGCGAGCTCCTGGCCATTTTCCAGAGTACGATTTACCACGGTAATCGACGCGACATTTACAGCCTTAAAGTATTCACCTGCAAGTTCACACATTTCGCCAGCGCCGAGCAGCAGCACATGTTTGTCATCCAGCCGCTCAAAAATATTTTTTGCGAGTTCAACTGCTAGGGCGCTGACACTGAGGTGCCCTTCCCCGAGCTGTGTTTCACTGCGCACAAGTTTTGCCGTACGCAAGGTTTCCTGATAGAGTTGTTGAAAATTCTTCCCCGCATAGTCATTGGCAAAGGACCGTTCAAATGCGTCTTTACACTGCCCGAGGATCTGTGTTTCACCCATAACCATCGAATCCAGTCCCGAAGCCACCCGGCAAAGATGTGTTAAGGCATCTTTCCCATGCTGGACATAGAAGTGGTGCTCAAAATCGATTTCGCTCAAATGCCCAAGTTTTTGTATATAGTCGAGCACTTCCTTATGCATGTCGGTATTCTCAGTGCTGTAGATAATTTCTGCGCGATTGCATGTGGCCAAAAGCACGACTTCGTCGACGAGTTCGTTAAGCTCAGTGAGCACCTGCAGCTGCCTGTCTTCCGAAAATGCAAAACGTTCGCGCAATTCTACAGATGCACTGGCATGATTTAATCCGACTATGGAAAGTGTTGTCACCCTTCTGCACCCTCCGTTTTAATTTGCTCGACGCTCTGGTCAACCTTGGGTGAGGTAACCAAAAAATAAGAATTAAATAATATGAATAGAAGCAGCACAGAAATTGCCAATTGTTTTTTCTTGAGCTGGCCGCCTTTTGCCAAGGTGAAAAGTATGGCATAGACAAACCAGATAATAAGCCCAAATAAGATCTTGATCGACTGCCAGTCCTCGGCAACCAATATACCTAATACCGCCCCGACAGTTAAAAGCGGGAAACCGCTGTAAAATGAGTTTTGCATGATGCGCTGCAGGGTTGTTAAGGCTGGTAAACGTCCGGATATGGCGGATTCCTCGTGTTTCTTTAAGGCTTTTTGTTTAACCAGATAGAGGATGGACCCGGCAAATGCGATACATAATATACCGAAGCTGATAAGCACAAGACCCACATGAATGAATAACAGCCAGTCACTCGTACTGGCAACTACAGAAATATTTTATTCACGAATAGCAATTAAGAGCAATATGCTGGCCAATGGCATGACCAGGATACCCAGCAAACGCACCCGGTATTTGTAAACGGCAATAAAATAGACAATGATGAGGATCCAGGCAAAAAGAAAATAGCGGCTACCCGGCTGGGAAAAGAATGCCAATTTATGTTCGTGCAGCATTCCTGCAATCGGCACTGTTAAACATATAAATGATGCCAGCACAAGCATAGTACCCGCAGCAAACACTTTTTTATTTTCCTGAAATGCAAAAAATAAAAAAAAGACAAATGCGATTCCTGAGCACAAAACTGCAAGATTAGTAAAAATAGTCATAGACAATACTATATTTTTTATAAGGCATTGATCAATATTTCAGCAAGAATAAGTAATTGAGCAGGATTTCTTCAAAATCAGCCGATTCCGCCAAAAAAATAATTATCTAGCTGCCTATTTACAGTTAGCCTGAATGTTACTATTGTATGGGCTAATTAATTTATTGCATGGAGAGAAAAAATGGCACATTTTGAAGTGGTTGAAACACAGGGCATGAAAATGATAAAAGCTGTGATAAACGGAGAAACAGTGCGTGCTGAATCCGGTGCTTTGCACTATATGCAAGGGGATATCGAACTGGAAACAAAATTACCCAGCGCCGGTGGATTTTTAAAAGCAATGGTAACTAAGGAAAATATTATTCGCCCAACCTATACAGGAACCGGGGAAATCTTCTTCGGGCCGCCAATTTTTGGTGAATATCTTATACTGGATATGAATAATGAAAGCTGGATTCTGGACCAAGGTGCCTATGTATGCTCGACAATAGAAATAGAAGTGGGTGTGCAGCGTAATAAGGCCGTGACCGCTTTGCTTGGCGGCGAAGGTTTATTTCAAACAAAGGTTGAAGGAAGCGGGCAAGTTGTAGCCCAGGCCTGGGGCCCCATTCAAGTTATCGACCTGGAAAATGATAAGCTCACTGTCGATGGCAGCTTCGCAATTGCCCGGGAAGCATCGTTGAATTTCAGTGCGCAAAAAGCAACCAAGTCGATTCTTGGTTCAATGGCATCTGGCGAAGGTATCGTAAATGTGATAGAAGGAACGGGGCGAGTCTATCTAGCACCGGTGCCGAACATCCACCAAAATGTGATAGACACGGTGGTAAGTTCGATTTACATACCATCAAGTTAATAATTTCAGGCGCTCATTTGAGCGCCTTTTTTTTGGCCCTGGGAATATACCGGGTGGCAAATAAATGAATATTAAAATTAAAGAGTAATCAGATATTGCATAGAGAGCACATTGTGTTAAGGTTCTGAGCTCTAAATACGGAAAAAAAATGAGTGATATAATAGAAGATTTAGCATTAAAAGCAGCCGATGGAGATGCATCTGCTGTTACAGCATTAAATGATACATTAAAAGAGTTAGTAGAATTGGATGAAAAATCTAATACTGCACTAATTGAAACCGCTGAACTAATTTTTGACGATGCAACATCTGCATCTGCAAATGAGCAAAAAGTGGCCCTGGCCCTGGATATGGCCCGCTTAAATGTAGAGTCCCTGGCAATTCGTGATACTATCGCTACCGTGGCACGGGCAAAATACTCCGAGTACCTTGACCCGGCAGGACTCATCCGCTCCATCGCGGTGTTAAATACGGATATTTCCCTGGCAGAAGTGCATGTGCGTTTTCAACTGTTTGCATACATAAATGAAAATGAGCACGTATGGCATGATTCATTTGGCATGGGCATCATAAAAGAAATTGATGCATTCAGCGATATTATAAAAGTCCATTTTAAAACCCCGCAAACATTTTCTCTGGAACAGGCCCTGCAAAATCTCAGCGCAGTCATTCCGGGCTCTCTCGTAGATTTACTTATTAAAAAGGAAAGCAGCTTTACTAAAAGCCAGGATGCAAAAGAATTTGAAATCAGTATTTCACAATCCTTTTCTCCGCAATTAAAATCTGCAATTAAAATAATCGAAAGTCTTTTGGTCCCTGAGCACCTGGGCCCAAAAGAGCTAATTAACTGGTTGGATAAAGAAGGAAAGGCTAAAAAAACTGTACCCACAACAAACGAAACAACTACAGACGCAACAACACCAGGACCCAACGACCCTATTACATGGGAAAATGCCCGTAGCCTACAAGAATTAAAAGTTCATATTTCCGATGAAAAATCAATCGATTTTACTGACGAGCATGTGGCGCATTTTCTAAAGCTCTATACCTTTGCCAGCCAACGCGAAAAGTCCAGTGCCGATTTTGCTGAGACCATGTCGATGCTCATGTTATTGGCAAAAGACAAGGAAAAGGTAATTGGTCTTGTGAAAGCACTACCCGAATCTGTCATCTGGACCGATTCTGAATTATATCGCTCAAGTATCATCAAGCTACCAGGAAAATATTCAGAACCCTGGTTTACTGCTTCGTACCATGCAAAAGAGCGTGACGCATTTATAACAGATTCCTCACTCTTGCCTATGAAATATTACGCGCATATGGAAAAAGCAGTCATCAATGACGAGTTTAGCATAGAACAGTTGATCGATATGATTGTCACTCTATACAAGAATCGCCAAGTTGGGCCTGATGGTCTATTATGGCTCTGGAAACAAGGCACCGAAAACTCTGTCGAAGCGATTTCAAATCCCCGCCGCTTGTTCAAAGTCTTGTCCAAAGAAGCAGTTGGCGAATATATCAAATCGCGCAAAACCCTCTTCCAACTATTGATGGATGATGTGGAATTCCAGAAAGTGATGATGGAAGGCGGATCGAACGAGGGTATTGCGACCTTTGTGAAAATCGTAAAAAATATGAAGCTGCTTGATAAGGGCGAACAGCAAAGCCTGCTGGTAAAAATTGTCCGTCAGTTTCCAGAAGCCCGTGCTCATGTTGAAGAGAAAAAAGCACCGACCCTCAAGAAGGATTCACCAAAGATCAGTTCCATTGCCAGTGTTGAAGCACGGCAAAAAGAACTGCAAGATATTATCAATAAGCGCATTCCGGAAAACAGCAATGCCATTTCTGAAGCCAGAAGCCATGGTGACCTGCGTGAAAACTTTGAGTTCAAAGCAGCCAAGGAACAACAGCGTTTTCTTATGGCTCGTCGCGGTGAACTCGAAGGTGGCCTGAACATCATTACAGCAATGGATTTTTCCGCAATTGAGCCGGACGACCTTGTTATACCAGGCTCTACGGTTGATTTATCAATTGATGGAAAACCCCAAACCTACCACATTTGTGGGCTTTGGGACAGTAATCCAGACATCGATATCCTCTCCTATGATACACCTATTGGACAAGCACTATTAGGTTCTGAAGTTGGCGATGCTGTTGACATTCCCGCAGGAACTGCCACAGTAAACGCAATAAAGAAACTACCGGAAGAAATAGTTCAATGGCTGGAGAAACCTCGTCTACTGGAAACGGAGTAAGCACTGCTGCAATTCCCATGCAGCTTGTGGGGCCTTTGTATGTAAAAGGCCCTGTACTCGACGCCGAAATTTCTGTCCCCTTAGCGACATTTGAAAGCACCCTCTTTCCATCTGTAAACCGTGGTGCTCGCATCACGAAGCATGCTGGCGGAATAGTCACCCTGGTTACGGATGAAAAAATGACCCGCTCCATTTTGCTCGAAGCAGATTCCGTGGAAACGATTTTTAACAACCGTGAAGAAATTCTCAATCGCCAAGCGGAACTCGATGCAGTCGTGGCGGAAAGCAGTCGATTCGCCAAACTACTCACTATTAACAGCGAAATTCAAGGCAACCTGCTTTTCCTGAGACTCGAGTTTGATACTGCCGATGCCGCCGGGCATAACATGGTAACCCTCGCATCCGACGCAATTATGAACTGGATACTCAGCAACTTTTCAGAACTACGCTATGTCTCTATTTCGGGTAACTACTGTACTGACAAAAAAGTTTCTGCAGTAAATGGCATTCTGGGCCGTGGCAAACATGTGGTATGCGAAACTCTCATTTCAGACGAACTCTGCAAAAAGTTTCTCAAGACAGATGCCCGGACTCTGGTCGACTTGCATATAAAGAAAAACCTGATTGTCAGTATTCTCAGCGGCAGTATTCGCAGTGCCAATGCCCACTATGCAAACATGCTTCTGGCCTTCTATCTTGCCTGTGGCCAGGATGCAGCAAATATTGTCGAAGGCTCACAGGGCATCGTGCATGCAGAATGTCGTGGCACAGATCTCTATTTCTCCACGACGATTCCAAATATCATCGTCGGTACAGTGGGCCATGGTAAAGACCTGCCTTTTGTACAGGAAAATTTCAAACTACTCGGCTGCGATAAGGATGCTGAGCCCGGTGAAAATTCCCGCCGTCTCGCCGCTATCGCCGGCGCAGTCGTTCTCTGCGGCGAACTCTCCCTGCTCGCAGCATTGAGCAATCCCGGTGAATTAATGAGCGCTCATAAAAAATACGAACGCAGCTGAGGCCTCCTTTGAGTAAGCAAACCAACGATAGAAAAATCGAACATATCAACATCATCACAAATGATGAAACTGTGGATCGTAAGAAATTTTATTTCGACGATGTACTGCTCAAGCACCGCGCCATGCCCGAAATCGATTTAGAAGATGTCGATACATCCTGCACGGTTCTTGGCAAGGAACTGTCATTTCCCCTGCTCATTTCGTCAATGACCGGTGGTGACCATGAACTGGTAAAAACCATTAATAAAAATTTGGCCACTGCAGCCGAAGCATGCAAAGTCGCCATGGGTGTTGGTTCCCAACGTGTGATGTTTGAAAATCCGGATGCGGCCGAAAGTTTTGCTATACGCCAATATGCCCCGACCACTCTGCTCTTTGCAAACCTGGGTGCTGTACAACTCAACTATGGATTCACAGAAACTGAATGCCAGGCCGCAGTCGATCACCTCGAAGCAGATGCCCTGTTTCTGCATCTCAATCCATTGCAGGAAGCCGTGCAACCTGAAGGCGATTGCAACT
>JABSQK010000457.1 GCA_013215875.1 Lentisphaeria bacterium | reverse complement strand
CTGAAACACGTGATTTCAAATCGTTTGTGGACTGGTTTGAAAACTATCTCGATGAGATCCATACGGCCAAGAAAGGGTCTGTATAAACGACTTATTTGTCGTACTTATTTTTATAGAGCCGGCTGTATTTAATAAACGTCGTATAGCTCACATAGCTGGCAACATAGAGACCCGGAAAACCATCGAGAATTCCCAGCTTTATGAAATAAGATCTTATAAAGCGCCATATAGAGCGGCTGACACATTCGAAGATACACCATTTTTTCTCAGTGCGGCTGCCAAAACTATTGGCAAAATGGGCAATTTTGGACATTTCCAATTCAAGTGTCGGAAATGAATAATGACGAAGCTTGCCATCGAGCCTTTTCGTTTGCCCGTCTATATCGATTCGACCATGTTCCGCTCCTTCGCTTGTGCCCTTACCCTTGCGAAATAGACGATAGACATAGTCCGGGCTCCAATCGCCATGTTTGATAAATTTACCAAGAATCTTTGTTGAACGGGAAAAGTATGCGCCATTGAATGTGCTGTCATTCGTATTTACAAATGTCACGATAGAATTTGCTAATTCATCCGATAGTTCTTCATCTGCATCGAGGACAAGTATCCAATCCGAACTGGCTTTGGAAATGGCTTTTGAAACCTGCACAGTGTAATTTTCCCAGGCTTCCTCAAATACTTGAGCACCTGCTTCGCGAGCGACTGAATCGGTATTATCTGTACAATCATTGATTAAAACGATTATTTCAGAAACACGATCTTTTACACTATTGAGACAGCGGTCAAGATTTGTTTCTTCATTGCTCGCGACAATGCAGACACTGATGGGTAATTTTTCCATATTCACTTTCTAGTTATAACAAAACCTAACAATAAGCAGCAGTAATTCAATCAAAAGCATCTAATATCCATTCTTGTAAAGCGTAAGTCAAGATTTATGTTAACAGATGAGCAATTTCCTAAAATATAAAAATACCCGCCTAAAAGCGCTATATAATGTAGAGCGTTTAAAGGCAGATAAATTAAAAGAAATCCTAGCCGATGATCTAGCTGGTTTATTTACTCATGCAACTGAAATCTGCGAAACTCACAATGCCCTGAGTTATAAAGTCGACTTTGATGGAGAAACGCTCTTTTTAAAGTCTTATAAGCCAGCTACGAAATTAAGGCGGTCCATTAGAGAGCATTTTTCTCCCTCCTGCTTTGATAGTTTTCAGGCTGCATTTGAATTGGAAGAAAAAGAAATTCCCACCCCCACTGCCCTGCTGGCTGTACACATTCCCGAAATCAAAAAGCAAATCTTAGTCACCGATTTTTGTCAGGATACGACGAGTATGGATATGGCAATGGGTAATGATTCTGCTTTCGATACTGTACAAATTGGCGCATTACTGGCAGAACACTTAGTGCGCTTCCACATGGCAGGATTCTATTCACGGCATTTGCGCTCTGCAAATATCATCATTTCCAAGGCAGCAGATAAACTGTGGTTTATTGATTTGGATAAAATGGGGCATAATTGGTATTTGCCAAAAACCAGTACGTTTACAAGCACTGTTTCGAGAGCCGGGTTTGAGTTCTTTTTTCTGCTTAGCGATGCTGCTGCAGATGCCTGGCTTAAGCAGTGTTTTACGAGTGCCTTGGAAGCGGGACTGTTTACGAAAGATAGCGAAGCTGCATTCTTAGATGCTGTAAAAAAAGATCTTTATAAACGTCGCTTTCATACAAAGGAAAGTTTAACAAATCCAGCAAATATCAGACAAGATGACTGACAGGCTCAATTACTTATTATAGCCAACATAGTTATTGCGAACTTCATGAAGAATCTTTTTGGCTTCATCTTTTGGGTAAGGCCCCGGAAGGAAAATAATACCACGTTGTTCTATTCTTTTCACATTGACATAACCTTTGTATTCATTATCAATCATAATGACCAATTGTTTACCAAGGTGTTTTTCGGAGGCATGAGTCCACAAGTTTTTACCTAACTGGTTCGTATGGAGCATAAGTCCATATCCATTTTTTGTTGGGTAAAGTTTAATCACACTTATATAAGCAGATGTAATAATGGGCTCTGCAGCAATATAAAAGCGATTATTAGCCATATCCTTATTATCCGGTAGAAATATTTCTTTCATCGCTTTTTGACCATTATTGGTAAAGGAGAATTCATGTATACTTATAACCTTATTCTTCTTTTTGTAGGCGTACTTCTTCAGCGCTCTATCTATTTTTCCATCTGTTTTCCAGATGTTACATGAGCAGCCGTAAATGACGATAAAAATATAAAGCAGGTATTTCATCAGTTCTCTAATTTCCTTTGTAATGCTTCCACCGATATTTTTAATACGCCGGCAGTTTGTTCAATATCATTATTATTAAGTTTCATCAGCTCTTTAATGTACTCACTTTCTTTCTTTTTCAAAAAGGCTTTCAAATTTTCCCAGCGATGTCCGTCTTTGCTGCCTTTCGTGGTTACCTCACGCATCTCGGCTGGAAGATGTTTCAACTCCAGTCTGTCATGGCTGTCTTTAACAGCTTTATATAAGACGTTTTTCAATTCTGTAATATTACCCGGCCAATCCCAGGCTTCAAGCGCTTGTAAGACTTGTAAATCAATGATGGGCACACGGTGAAACTCATTTTCGAATAGTTGCATAAAGTGTTGTATCAATTGTGGTAAGTCATCCATTCGATCTCTCAATGCGGGTAGATCAATCTCAGTAGCAGCCAGGCAGTAATACAAGTTTTCATCAAATGTGCCTTCACGGACTTTGTCCAGTAAATCGGTCTGGCACGATGCGACTATGCGAATATTCAGGGGTACACGGTTTCCATCAATCATCGATTTCGGATTTTGGATGAGATAATGGTAGAGTTTATCCTGGACAAAAAGTGGCATTTTATCGATGTCTTTCAAAAAAACCGTCCCGTTCATCGCTTTTTCCAAACCATAAAAATTAAATAACAGATCTAGCAATTCATGTTCCGCTTTAAAGCAGTCGATATGTATCATCTGGTGATCAGCTCGACTTTCCAGGTGTATAACACGTGCCAGAAGACTCTTACCAACCCCTGGTTCGCCAATGATCATTATAGATTGCTCACTCTCTTTTAAGTTTTCCAGTAATTGGTAGATTTGTTTCATGTGAGCAGACTCACCAACGAGTTGTCTGAAATGATAATGGATTTCCAATGATGACTCTGTTTTATTTTGACCTGTAGCATCATGAAATGCCAATGCCCGTTGTACTGTTTTTATTAATTCATCGAGCTTGAATGGTTTAGTAATAAAGTCAAATGCCCCCAGTTTCATTGCCTTGAGCGCATTCTCGATAGAGCCATATGCTGTCATCATCAGAAACGATAATTCGGGGTGCATTTTTTTGCTTTCCTCGAGTAATTCGATGCCATCCATACCCTCCATGACAATATCGCTAATCACCAGTGAGTACTGTTTTGAATTGATGAATGCTAAAGCATCCTGGCCATTATTCGTAGAGTCCACTTCGAAACCTTCCCGCTTAAGCAAGGTTGTCATGGCATGATTAATTGCCGGTTCATCATCTACGATTAATATACGAGCTGACATTTACTTAGCATACTCCACACTGCGGGTTTCGCGAATAACACAGACTTTGATTTGTCCCGGGTATTGCATCTCTTCTTCGATTGCTGAAGCAATATCTCGTGATAATACAAAGCAGGATTCCTCATCCATACGATCCGGTTCAACGATAATACGTACTTCGCGACCGGCCTGTACGGCATAACAACTCTGCACACCCTGGAAGCGTGCACCAATATCTTCCAACTGTTCGAGACGTTTAATGTAAAGGTCGGTTGTTTCGCTGCGTGCACCGGGCCGGCTCGCACTTAAAGCATCGCACACACTCACCAGTGCGGCTAAAGATG
>JABSQK010000456.1 GCA_013215875.1 Lentisphaeria bacterium | reverse complement strand
GATAATCTCAGATTGGCAGAAATTAATCTAAAATTGGAGACAGTTATTTGGACAAAGTCATTAAATAAAGTATGATAGGAATGTAACCATGTGTTACCCATGTCTTGGTCTAAATGTGTAACCTATGTCTTGACTGGTCCGGACAAGGTCTTGGCTATGATCTAGCACCACAAACCACTAATTGACAGATCGGTTTCATATTCTATTGTTAGGCAAAATAAAGCAGAGGTCTGAATTATAATGAAACCCGCAAAAAACTCACGTGGTGAAGCACCGGAATATTTAACGCATTCGCAGAAGTACAGGCTTGATTTAAAGGGCTGGCTGACGATTCCAAATGTGCTTGAAGATGATTTAGTAAAAGAAATCAAAGAGTATTGTGAGGATGTGAAGGCTGGTGAATTTAAGCGGAACATGTTTGATTCCGATGCCATTCTTTATTTAAGCGAACATCCAGTGATAATGGGCATCTTAAATGAACTTGTATCTGCACAGAATTGTGCGAGTGATGATGCATACGGTTATCGTCTTGAGAATTCTTTTTGTATATATCGTGAAAAAACGAATACCAGCTCTTTCAAACCGCATGGTGGCAGTGGTTACTATGCCGCTGATAACAGAGGCCACCGTTATAGTTGTACACCGGCAGAAGAATTTTATCATAATTTTTGTCAAGAAGCCGATTTTAGCGGCTTTCAGGGTCGACTAAATACAGGATTGACACGTATTGTTTTTGAATTCAATCCAGTAGCATATGGTACTGGCACGCGATTTATTTCAGGCAGTCATAAAGCTGCACTCAATAAATCTGATGAAGTTGCCGACCATGATTCAGATATCTGGGACAGTTACGAATGTGATCCCGGTTCACTTATCCTGTTTACTGAAGCGATTACACACAGTGGCTCTCAATGGAAATCAGACTTTCCGAGGATCGCCGTGTTTAACTGCTATAATACGATCGATAAAAAATTTCATCTCAGCGGCCCAACAGAGGAGCAATATGAGCGAATGACAACACTGCAGAAGAGTCTTTTTCGAGAAGTCTGGAATCATAGTTTTCAAGGTGATTTTGGTGGTTATTTAGGACCGAATGATAGAATCAGCGATTCAGGGCACTTTGCGGTATGACATTACTGAAACAGACAAGCGAACTGACTCCGAGGAAAGGGAAACCTTTCTTGAGGATGATTACTTATTGTACGACAAGATCTTTGAAGACGAGGAACTCTTCGCCATGCGGCATGCCTTCGAACGAGTAATCGAGAACGGTGAAGATGGTTCGCCAAAACAACCACGGATGATTCGGCGTGTGCATGATTACTATAATGAAGCCGCTCTGATGGCTTGCATTGCCAACCCGACTGTAGTCGCAATTGTCCGCGCTGGTCTGGGAACAGATGATTTTATTTATACAGGTGGGTCCCTCTCACGCACACGTTTTACGGGAATACCGGATGATAAAGGAGGCCATTTCGGCTGGCACTCCGATATGTTTCTACGACCCGGAAGTGATTACTCAAAGGATGACCGTATTGCAATATGGATTTACCTGGATGATATATCAATGGTCGATGGAGCGACACACCTGGTGCATGGTTCAGCGAGACCTGCACGGATAAACATCCTCAACGATCGTGGTGTTACCTATGGTATTCAGGATATGATCGATGCGGCGGATCGGCTGGAAGACCCGACTTTTGCAGAAGCGCCTGCAGGTGGTGGTTTTGCTTTTAAGAGTTTTATCATACACGCTCTGCGACATAACGTGAGTGGAAGACCGCGGCGCATCATTAGCATGGATTTTGCAATAAAAGGTTCTGAGCAAATTGCTGGGGATGGCGGTTCGTGTCACTTCCAGCGGCTCTCACAGGAACAACAGGAAGAAGCGAGACAAGCGCTGCAGGAAGAGATGCGCTGGCTTTTGCCCCTCGGCAATTTTAAGGAAGTTTTTCACGACTTACCCAACCAATTACCGGCATAAATGAGCCTCGAGTTTTATCTTACTGGAACTAGTGCTCAATTATTGTATCTTATTATCATGAACACTTAGTGATATGAAGCAATTTGGCATATCGATCAAAGTAGACTAATATAAAAGGCATGAGGACTATGAGATTATGAAATATGCAGTGATGATTGTGTTTTTTTCTTTAGGCAATTTTTTATTTGCCCAGGATGAGGAGGAGAACGACTCTAAATCTCCCGAAGAAATAAAAAAGGCCATTCTGAAAGATATCAATGAGGGATTGTCTGCGTTAAATATAAAGGCTAGCGAAGAATCAATAATAAAATTTTTAAAGTCTATTGTTCCCACCGAAGCTAACAAGAAGCGTATTAGTGCTCTTGTTAAGCAATTGGGTGCTGATGAATTTAAGGTGCGCAAAGCGGCGGATAAAGAATTGGCTTCACTGCTGATATTAGCTTCTGATGCAGTGACTGCTGGTGCCTCCAGCTCAGACCCGGAAATAAGTGATCGTTGTAGACGTTTGCTTGAGCGATATTCCTCGGTGAATAAAGAAGTAGTATTCCAAAATATTCTGGAATTTTATAACTTAGAAAAACTGCAGAAAGAGTTGCCTCTACTGGTGCAAAATTTGTCTTACTTTTCCAGCGATTATTTGCGGCGAGAATTGACTAAAACCTTTGTGCTCATTTCGAAGGCTGAGGATATTGAAATGATCAAGCCTTTACTGAAAAGTGAAAATGAAAATGAGCGCCTGGTCTCATTGGAAATTTTAGCCACCGCTCTTAGCGATAAGGAATTAGAGCTGCTTGAGCCATTCTTGAATTCTAAACTTGATAAAGAAAAATTAGTCCTCGCAAAGATTTTTTTGCAGCGCAAGAAAAGGTCTTCATTGAAGGTGTTGATTGGCCTGTTAGAATCCCCTGTGTTAGATCACCGCTATGTCGCTTTGAATATACTTTCTGGTCTGGCTGGAAAATCATTTGACTACGATTCTGAACTAAAAGGAGATGATTTGACTCAGGCTATTGCCCGCTGGGAAAAATGGCTGGGAGAAGAAGGTGCCACAGTAAAGTTGGAGGTTAAATTATCCAGCAAAGTTAATTTACATGGTAATCTTTTATACACTACAGGATCTAAGGGGAAGTTGATAGAAATTGATAAAAATGGAAAACAGGTTTTTTCTTATGGCGTTGCCGGGCAAGGACAAATATATGGTTTTGCCAAGAACTCTGCCGGGAATTATTATATATGTTTAGGGAACAAAAATAAAGTAATTGAAGTTAGCCCTAAGGGGAAAACGCTGTGGGAAGTTCCTGTGAAAAGGCCTGTGAGTTTGCAAATACTGTCATCTGGTAATTTGTTGATCAGTGCATATAACGCCAATGAGGTTATTGAAATGACCCGGGCAAAGAAAATTGTATGGCGACATAAAGCGGAGAAACCATTTTGGGCGCAACGTTTAGCCAATGGAAATACCGTGATAACTGACTGTAATACCCGTGTTTATGAAGTAAGCAAAACGGGAAAAGAAATCTGGCAGTATGCTTTAAAAGTGTGTTATGGCGCAGAGCGTTTGATGAATGGCAATACACTCATAGCTGACTATAATGGCAATCGCATCATTGAGGTTGACAGAAAAGGCAAAATTCATTGGACGTATAATATAGACAAACCATTTGGTGTATCCGTGACAAATGGAGAAATAGTGATTGGAACATCTACGAAAATAACAATTATCGATAAAAATAAAAAAGTGATTAAGACCCTTGGGAATGTCTCACATGGGCGTGGACGAAAATGACTATATTATTGTAAATATCCAACGAAGAATTTGAGATGAATTTGGTAAATTAATAAAAGAGATATGAGGAATATGAGACTATGAAATATGTGTTGATGATTGTGTTTTTTTCTTTAGGCAATTTATTATCTGCCCAGGATGAAGAGGAGAAAGAAGTTAAATCTCCTGAAGATATAAAAAAGGCCATTCTGAAAGATATAAACCAAGAGTTGTCAGCGTTAAATATAAAAGCGAACGAAGAAGAGATAATCAAATTCTTAAAGTCTATCGTTCCGACCGATGCGAACAAGAAGCGTATTAGTGCTCTTGTGAAGCAATTGGGTGCTGATGAATTTAAGCTGCGCAAAGCGGCGGATAAAGAATTGGCTTCACTGCTGATATTAGCTTCTGAAGCCGTAACTGCTGGTGTCTCCAGTTCGGACCCGGAAATTAGTGACCGTTGTAGACGTTTACTTGAGCGCTATTCCTCGGTGAATAAAGAGGCAGTATTCCAAAATATTCTGGAATTTTATAACTTAGAAAAACTGCAGAAAGAGTTGCCTCTACTGGTGCAAAATTTGTCTTACTTTTACAGCGATTATTTGCGGCGAGAACTGACTAAAACCTTTGTGCTCATTTCGAAGGCTGAGGATATTGAAATGATCAAGCCTTTACTGAAAAGTGAAAATGAAAATGAGCGCCTGGTCTCATTGGAAATTTTAGCCACTGGTCTTAAAGAAGGCGAATTAAAACTGCTTGAGCCATTCTTGAATTCTAAACATGATAAAGAAAAATTAGTCCTCGCAAAGATTTTTTTGCAGCGCGATAAAAGGTCTTCATTGAAGACTTTGATTGGCCTGTTGAAATCTCCTGTATTGGATAGTCGCTATGAGGCTTTGAATATACTTTCTAGCCTGGCAGGAAAATCGTTTGGATACGACTCCGAACTGAAAGGCAAAGAATTAACCCAGGCAATTGAACGCTGGGAGAAATGGTTGGGCGACGAAGGTGCTACTGTGAAGTTGGACTATAAGTTTTCCAGTAAAGTCAATTTGCATGGTAATCTTTTATATAGCAATGGACACAAGGGTATGTTAATTGAAATTGATAAAAAAGGCAAACAAGTTTTTTCTTATAATTCAGGTGTTCGGCAACAAATGAATGGTTTTGCCAAGAGCTCTGCAGGCAATTATTATATATGTTTACAAAATACGAATAAAGTAATTGAAGTAAATCCTAAGGGTAAAATTATCTGGGAAGTCGTTGTGCAAATGCCGACCAGTGTACAAATTCTTCCTTCCGGCAATTTATTGGTCTGTTCAGGTAAGGGTAATGAGATTATTGAAATAACCAGGGCAAAGAAGGTCATATGGCGCCAAAAAGCAATTCGCCCCTGGTGGGCGGAACGTCTGGCCAATGGCAATACATTGTTTCTTGAATCCAATAACAGGGTTGTAGAAAAAACTAAAAAAGGTAAAGACGTTTGGCAGTATGCTGTGCGAACTTGTCTTGGCGCTCAGCGTTTGAAAAATGGCAATACCATCATTGCAGATTTTCAAGGCAACCGTGTAATTGAGGTTGACAAGAAAGGGAAGATTCATTGGACGCATAATGTACAGCGTCCATATAGTGTGACAGAGACAAATGGCGAAGTCGTCGTAGGAACATCGTCCAATATCTTAGTTATCGATAAAAAGAAAAATACGGTTATCAAGACCATAGGTGGTGTCTCGTATGGTCGTGGACGCAAGTGACTCCACTCGTGAGTTAGTCCGAATTATACAATAGAATTGACTTGCCTGGCTAATTTTGAAAGCTGGATTCTTAGCCGACGATACCACCGTCTGAACTTAAGAATATTCCCTTGAGGTTCATTGCGAGTGCGTCCGGGTTGTCGGCGCGCTCCAGTGCAGCTTCTTCCGTAATTAATCCTGTGTTCACCAGACGCAGCAGACTCATGTTGAAGGTCATCATGCCTTCTGCCTCACTGGCTTCTATGGCACCGCTCAATTTATGGAAGCTACCTTCATGGATTAATTTCTTTGTAAGACTGTTGCTTAACATGACCTCTATTCCGGGAATCACACCTTTACCGACGGCACGAGGAATGAGACGCTGACAGACAATCGCTGTGAGCGACTGAGATAATGCAACACGGATTTGATCGCGCTCTTCATGTGGATAAAAGTCGAGAATACGCAGCAGAGTTTGGGTCGCATTTGTCGTATGCAGTGTGGTCATTACTAGATGCCCGGTATCTGCAGCCTGCAGGGCGGTATCGAAACTTTCGCGGCGGCGCATTTCCCCGATGACAATTACATCTGGGTCCTGTCGCAGTGAACTGACAAGTGCGCTTTGGAAAGATTCGCAATCGATACCGACTTCACGTTGTTCAAATATGCACATTTGGTCTTCGAAGGTATACTCAATCGGGTCTTCAATTGTGATGACATGACGTGACAAATGTTGGTTCATATGTTCGAGCATACATGCCATAGTAGTGGATTTACCACTACCAGTAGTACCCGTAACAAGAATGATTCCGCGGTGGCTTTCTGCGACCTTAAGGACGATGTCCGGTAGACCGAGTGCCTGAACATCCGGTACTTTGTCTTTTACATGGCGGAATGTCAGTGCCAGACGATTGCGCTGGCGATGAAGGTTTACACGAAAACGGCCACCACCTTCTTCCTG
>JABSQK010000455.1 GCA_013215875.1 Lentisphaeria bacterium | reverse complement strand
TTGAAGAAAACGAATGGTGTGGTTTGGCCATGCAACTCGAGATTGATTGCCCCGGACACCCCATTCACTGGTTACTCGAAGATACCACCTGGGAAATCGGCGGCGAGGCCAATGGTGCAGTACTGGTACAACAGGATATGACCAGTATCGATCTCGAACAAAAAGTGACCAAAGACAATACCTTCAGTACCAAAGAACGCTTCTTTAAACCGGAAGACGAAATCGATGTGGGTGATTCACAACGTGGGGCTATTCCCATCGATATGATGCCGCGCTCTGGTGGTGCTTGTATCCTCGACTTCCAGGCCAAGGATGATTTGGCACTGGTTCTCTTTTCTGAAAAGCCGGACCAGACCCGTGTTCGCATTGAAAAGTTCAGCAGCGAAAATGTGATTCACTATATGGACCGTCCTACATTTGCCATGACAGAAAATGCGATTGCTCCTGAACGTAAATTATTGGTCTATCGCCATCCGCAAAAATTGCAGCGTCACGAATGGCGTAATCTCTGGCTCGATACCTTTGTAGAAGTTCGCAAACGCGTACATGCCAGTTATGATTTTGAACTCGAAATTCCGCGCCCAACAGCATGGGCCTTTATGTGGAACTTCGACCTCGATGTATATATGGAAGATTGGACCTTACCTCTCATTGATGCATTACCAGAATATAAACGTTTGGGCTATGTCGACCTATTCACTCATGGTGTTTTTGATGGCGCCAGCAACGACCCAGAATATACCGGTGGAAATGTCTGTCTCAATTATGATTATAAATACTGCCCTGAGTATGGTGGCCCGGAGGCAATGAAGAAACTCTTTGATGCCGCTAAAGAACAAGGCATGCGCACTTGGCAATGGTTTGGACTCTACCTTATACCCAGGAAAAATATCCCCGCCGGCAGCAAGGATTTGCTTCAAGAAAATCCAGATTGGAATCAGCTCAACTCTGTGGGTGAGCCTTTCGGTGGTGCAGGTCGTATGCGCAGTAGTTTTCGTGAATACCTGTTCGATTGCATAAAAACTATCCGTGATGAAACAGGACTCGAAGGCGCATTCTGGGATTCCTATCAGAACACCGGTTTGGTCAATCTCGATTACCGGGCTGATGACAAGGCGCCGCACACAGAAGAAATCTGGCGATTTCAGGCAGATCTGCAAAAAATTGGTATTCATCAGCGCGTAGAGTCAGTCAGTATTTTTGGAATTTCAACTATTGGCATATATGGTATGAAAGATGATACTGCTGCTTGGGATATACGTCGTCGCTGGTGGGAAAACTCCGTAGAAAATGACGATCTCTTTGCCTGGCTCGATTGTGCCCCGGCCTTTTTCTCAGAAAACAGTTTCAGCAAGGATGTATTGCCACCGTCTGTATACTTCAAATTTCTTGCCCATCGTTCTGCGCCAACACTAAGTGCATTCCCATGGGGACCCAATACACCAAAGGGTGACCATGTACCGACGCCAGGACCAAAGCTACCAGGGCAGGATCTCTCCGAAGAGTACGGCCATGTAAACCGCATGTACAATACTGCCCTGCCCTTTATGAGCCGCATGCGCATCATCGAAGGTGGAAAATATGTACTATGGTTAGACAGCGATAATCAAGCCGCTGTTGCATGGGCCTTCGAGGATTGTGAGATTGAGCATAGTGGACCGATCACAGACCTCGACCCGGATACAAAGTCTGAAGCTGATGGCACAGCATCCCTCAAAGCAGGCCACGCCTACTTACTCGGTGATCGCTAGTGATGGCTTGATTGGTTCAATTCTCCCTGGGACTGCTGAGCTCCAGCTCGGCACTTGGTAACTGCAAGCTCACAAGCATGTAAGCCTGCACGCTCCAGCTCCACACCATAAGTGGTTCAATTCTCCCTGGGACCGCTGAGCTCCAGCTCGGCACTTGGTTAACTACAAGTTTACCAAGCATGTAAGCCTGTACGCTCCAGCTCGGCATTGGTTTGCAGAGTATATGGTGAAAAGTGAGAAATTTTATTCACTTCAAGTATAATTTTTGATTTAGATATTCCGCGAGTTGAGTATCCCCACCAAATAGGAACCTTGTACAACTAAATGTTTGACAAACCGCTTATTTTCATCTTAAAAATGTACACTTATGTATATCTCTTTGCAGGTGCACAATGTAAATCTTCCTCATTTTTTTAAATTGATCCACCTGATGCGTATTCCCAATATCTAATTGCTTATGCACCTAGATTGCGCTATAGTGATACAGAATTAACGGGAATATGGTGGAACGCAGAAAAATGGATCAAGAAAATTTTAAAACCTGTCAGTATTTCCACCTGCGGATCAATAACAGTTGAACAAATGCGCTTTCAGCGCAAACCTCCTTGCGGTACTTCCCTAAGCCCCTTCGAATAGATCTTTTATA
>JABSQK010000454.1 GCA_013215875.1 Lentisphaeria bacterium | reverse complement strand
GAACAAGGCTAACAATTTTTGTATAGCCATCATCCTCTCTAAGCGTCGCACCAATGCCTGTAAGTTCCAGACTCATGTCAATCGTGAAATCTTCCAAAGTCCGCCAGTTCATATAAGTCGAGTGCGGATCAAATAAATGGCTAAATGAGGTGAGATATATTTCGAGAATTGCGTATTTATCAAATTCTTCCCAGCGTTTAAAGTGTCCTTCTATACGGGAAATAACATCTTCTTCATCGGTCTTTTTAGCTTTAACTTTGGTTTTCTTCTTCTTCTTGGAGAGTGATCGGACCAGTAATTGATTTTTAATACGTTTGCGCCATATCTCATCGAGCTCTTGTTTATTTTTAGCCCACGGTTCTTTGGAACGGTCAATTAACAATGATTCCTTTACCGTGAAGTCATGCTTGAGTTTAACAAGTTCTTTGCAGACCTCAACGCGTTCTTTGACGCGTTCAAGAAATCGCTCGAAGAGACTGAAAGGAAAATCCGTTTCGCCATCAAAGAGTTTTTCGGTTAATATTTTCCGGTAGGGTGAAAAATCACCATAGTCAGAGGCCATAAAATAAATACGGTTTGGGTCTAGGGTCTCAAGAAACTTGTCATAGAGCTTTTCGGAATACTGTTTTTTTGGATCACTGATCAGCGATTTGCTGAAATGGTGTCGTTCCATTAATGTGACGACAGATCGTGTAATTAATTTTTCATTTTTGCCTGTTGTACGGTCAACTTCTTTGGCATTGAGCCAAAATGTTGAGAGTAATATCGTGAGCACTACTAAATTTTTATAAAACATATAAAACCTTTCCAATGTCGTTGTCAATTTATTAATTCGTCTTGTTGATCTTCTTTTTTATCTCGCGCAAATATTTATCCGTTGATTTATTCGCAGGGTCCAGTTGCTTGAGTGTGGTGTAATGTTCCTTTGCTGCATGTAGCCATCCCAGCTTATAGTAACTATAGGCTAATTTTTTGTGAAAATCTGCATCCTCAGGATTTTGTTCTGATATCTTTAGAAGATATGATATGGCCATTTTGTATTGTTCCCGTTTAATATAGCTATCAGATAACATACGCGAAAGTTCCAGCTCTTTGCTATTTTCATTGTAAGCTGTTTGTAAATAAGATATGGCCCTTGGATAGACTTTATTTGTGTAATAGAGCTCTCCGATATATTTGTTTGCCTGATAATGACGCTTGTCCACGGCCAATATTTTTCGGTAGCCGGCTTCCACTTTTTTGGGATCCGATTTAAATGCCTTAATATCTGAGAGAAATGAGTTTATTTTAGCATCATCATTAGAGGCTTGAACATCTGACCCTGTCTTATTCTCAGCTGCATTTTTTTGAAGTAAAAGTAATTGCGCCTGTAATTTTTGATAATCCTTTAGTTTTAATTTAAGCGTACCATAATCGACTTTTAACTTTCTAAGCTGATTCTTATTCTTGAGATACTGCTTTTTTAATAGAAGAGCCTTGTCACTTTTTTGTAATTTTTTTGGATCTACAGGACTGGCAGGTTCCTTCTGTTTAAGTTCTTTATAGAGCCTGTCCGAGATAGAAAGTAAGTTTTTATAACGCGCCTCAAGGCTGCGATAGTTCTTCTTATAAACGAGTAACTCTTTTTTTATCGAATCGAGACTGCGCATTTTTGTTTCTTCGAGTTTTCCTTTCACCGATGTATTACTGGCTCTCAAGTTTTCATTGCTCTTTTGTAATGTATCCAGTTGTTTATTTAATAAAATGAGTTCGCTACCGAGCTGACGTTTTTGCCTTTTTAATTCATTCTGCTGGCTCGCACTTTGTTCTGCTTGCTTTAACAGCTTTGCATGCTGATCCTGTCCTGTTTTATTCTTCAGTGCTTGCAAGCTATCCTTGTGACGTTTATTAGACTGGGATAATTCATTTAGTTTATCATTTAACTTAAGTCTGCTCATTTCTGAAGCAGCCAGTTTCTTATGGGAGTTAATAAGTGAATTGTTAGCTGCCCTAAGCTTGTTATTGTTTATCGTCATTTCGACTTCGAGTTCTTTGTTTGCACCTTTTAACTCTGTATTTTCTTTCTTGAGCTTATGGATGCCTTTCCCGGATGCCTCTTTCAGTTCCTTGAATTCGAGTTTTAATTTAACTAATTCATGGTGAGTCTCAAGTCTCTTGGCCCGCTCACGGGCGAGTTCTTGCATCGCCTGGTCTGTCAATTTTGTACCAATCTCAGACAAGGTAATTTTTTCCATTAATTTATTTTGAAGATTCCGTTTTTGGCGAGCCATTACAGATTCCTCAATGACGTTTTTCGTTTTTACTTCCTTCTTTTCTATTTCTTTTTTAACCCGTTCAATTGTGGGTCTCTCTTGGAATGATTTGAAGAGTTCATTGTGCGTCTTTGCATTCTTCTCTTTTATCTTCGAAATTCGAACCCTGCATGACTTTATCAAATTGTCGATGGTTTGTTTGTTATTGGCAGAGTCGAGTTTTAAAGTTTGGAATATTAATATTGCAGAGCGAAACTTGGCGATTGCAGACGGATAATTATGCCTTTTTTCCTGATCCATCGCGTCGGCCATTTTCTGTGTACCAGAGGCCATCGTTGTTTTATTTACATTTAACTTCATATTAGCAAGTTCTTTGGAAATCGTTAAGTCTTCGATCGCTTTGCGGGACTTGATAATATAACTTGAAATTCTGCTGTCTTTCTGGCGAAACTTCTTATGTTTTTTATACAGGTTCTCGAATAGCTTGATGCTTTTTTTGTAATTTTCCAGAGCGGCGCTATCGCCACTTATACGTTGTCTTTCTGCAAGGATAAAACCCTTTTGAGCTTCTAGGTAGAGTTTATCAGGATCTTCTGTTTTCGTAAGCTGCTTTAGTTTTTTATTGTATTTCTTTAGAGACGACTCTACAAGACCTGTCCAATTGGTATCGTCAGGAAATGTTTTCTTGAATTCATCGAGCTTGGCAATCGCCTTTTTATAATGTGCGATGGCCTCCAAACCCGTAGACGCTTCAGCGAGCTGCTGGTTAAGACCGGCATCAGCCATTAAGCCCAATTTCTTTTCCTTTATGGTCAAGGTCTTTTTAATTGTTTTCGTATCTGACTTTTCTGTCTGGGCCATAAGGCTTAAGGCAAATATGAATAGTATGAGTCGTTTCATAGTCTTTAATTCCAATTTTAAATAAATTTAATATTCAGGCTACCTATTTCGGACCTATACAGTAAATTAAACTATAGTAAATGAAAGCTCAATAGAGAAAAATACGATTGTCTGACGATAATAAAATTGAAGAAGAAAATAACGTTCTGCGACTTCTTAAAGCCGGCGATGATGCCGCAGCGGCTCGGCTTATAGAAGTATTTGGAGACAGGGTTTATGGTCTCTGCACACGTATTCTAGGATCTGAAGAGGATGCTCAGGAAGTCGCTCAGGAGACATTTTTGCAGGTTTGGCGCAAATGGCCCACCTTTAAGGAGCAATCGAAGTTCTCAAGCTGGATTTATCGTATAGCAGCAAATTTTGCCTATATGAAGCTGCGGAAAAAGAAACGTTTAAGAAATGAAATTTCCTATGACCAGGTCAATAATGACAGTGATAAATACAATGAAAACCTGCTCAATATCATTGCCAGCGATCAACTGAGCCCGGCAGAAATATTGGCAAATAAAGAGCTTCAAGAGCTCTTTGATGATTGCGTAAAGCTTTTGCCCGATATCTATCGCACCGCATATGTCCTAAAGGATATAGAAGGTTTATCCGTGAAAGAGATCTCGGATGTTATGACGATTAGCGATTCAGCAGTAAAATCTCGAGTTCACAGAGCGCGTTTGGAAATGCGCAATATGTTAAGTGATACCATACAGAAACATGGAATAAAGGAGCAAAGAAAGTGATCATTCATATTGATCCATCAAGTGTATCATGCGACCATATCAAGCAATTTATGTTCGATTTTATTGAACGTGAGCTGGATGGGCGCTTACTGATGGCCATGGATAATCATGTATTATCGTGTGAAGAGTGTCAGGTAATGGTAAAGAATTACGAATTGTCTGTAGATACAGGCAGAAAAAAGATTTCTAAGACCATAAAACTGCCTGAAGGCTTCAAAAATGAAATACTTAAATCATTACAGGATTTCACTGAAGAAGACGATAATTAATCATTGCGGCTTCTTCAAAATTGATTAAAGTATTTGTATAGGAGTACTTATGGCTTTACACGAACGTGATTACATGCAGCAGGGTAGTGGAAGATCTCCACTCCGAGAACAATCCGTAACGGTAAAAATCATCATCGCTACTTCGATTATCTTCGCCCTGCAATTATTTGTCAATCCGCCCACGGACAACAGCCCCGGTTTCTTTATAGAATACTTATCTTTAAATGCCAACCCTGAGCTAACGGTAAATGCTATAGCGCTCTGTGCGACACAACTTTTAACAAATATCTTTATTCACGCCGATGTTTATCATATTTTCTTCAATCTCTTCGCACTCTTCATTTTTGGAAAAATAGTAGAGGAGTATCTTCCCGGGAAGAATTTTTTAATACTGTATCTTGTGAGCGGAATATTAGGATCCATCGGCTGGTTCTTGCTGAATATTGGCGAAATGAGCCCGCTCTTAGGTGCAAGTGGGGCTGTCTTTGGAGTTATCACCGCGACTATGTTGATGCTTCCAGATAGACAAGTTCTACTGTTCTTTGTCTTCCCCATAAGAATACGCAATCTTGTGGGCATTCTTATCTTAATCAATTTTGTCTTGATGATAGTTAACTTCTTTGGCCCCCCTGCAAGTGGTAACAGTATTGCATACATTGCGCATCTAGGTGGCGTAGTGGGTGCGTATATTGTTATGAAATTTAAACATCGTGAGAAAATTGTATTTGATCCCCTGGGCTTTCTTTTCAAAGTTACGCCTCAAAAGCGGAAAGTTCGCTACAGCCCGGGCTATGAAAATCCTGGATTAGCATTTGTGGAAGAGGAAAAGAACGATGCAGGAGAAAGTTTTGAAGACGATGATGACCCCATGTTGAAGATCGATCCTATCCTGGATAAAATTGGTAAACATGGAATGAAGAGCCTAAGTTCCGAAGAACGCCGTATCCTTGAAGCTGCCAAGGAAAAACTTAATGATGACTCTTGAGTAAGAAAATCTCTAGCCTAGGCCTTTAAGAAGTTTTCGAGTTTTTCAGTCGGCCAGCAGTTTATAATTGTCTCCGCTTCAAGCCATCCCTTACGACAAAAGCCAATACCGTCTTCAACAAAGTTGAAGTTGCTTAAGGAATGTGCATCTGGATTTAGGCTGCACAGAACGCCTTTCTCAGTGGCTTCTCGCCATAAACGCCAATCCATTTCCATACGCTGGGGATTGCAATTGAATTCTATCGCTACATTATTGGCCGCCGCTGCATCCATGACTTTCGACAAGTCAATTGCATAGGATTCACGTCTAAGCAAAACACGACCGGTTGGATGCCCAAGAATTTTACTGGCAGGGTGTTCGATGGCTTTTATTACCCGGCTTGTTTGCTCCTCGATGGATTTGTTAAATGAACCGTGCACGGATATGACGACAAAGTCCAGCATCTCAAGGATTTCATCATCATAGTCTAAAGAACCGTCATTCAGGATGTCGCATTCCACCGCACTAAACAAACGAATATCGCTGTACTTATCTTGTAGCGCTTTTATCTCTTCATTTTGAGCAATGAGGCGTTCGACACTTAAGCCATTGGCCTGGACGGACGATTTGCTATGGTCGGTTATTGCTAAATGCGAATGGCCAAGAGATAACGCATGCTGAACAAGCGACTCAATACTGTCGGCACCATCACTTGCAGTACTGTGGCAATGCAGGACACCTTTATAATCACCCTGAGTTACAAGTTTCGGGAAATCGGTGTTTTCAGCGCTTTCTATTTCCCCCAGTCCTTCTCGAAGTTCAGGAGGGATATAGCGTAAACCCAATCGGTCAAAAAGGGATTCTTCATCTTGGCAATCGAAGCATTTGTCATCTGCATCAAATAAGCCCCATTCGCTAAGTTTATAGCCCATCTTGATCGCCCGGGAACGCATTTGCACATTGTGATCCTTGCTGCCGGTAAAATGATGTAAAGCAAATGGATAGATACTGTCATCAACAATTCTCAGGTCGACTTGCAGGCCTGTATCAAGACGTATTGATGACTTCGTTTCCCCGTGACCTTGTATGACATGTACATTGGGATGCTGGACAAAGTGCTCCATTATCGCGCCCGGATCTGCACTTGAAGCGAGTATGTCGAGGTCTTTTGTCGTTTCCTTATAGCGTCTCAAACTACCAGCAATACTCATTCTTATGATGCCGGGCAAGACCTCCAAATACGCCAAAAATTCTCTTGCAGCATTGCGTACATCGATGAATAAAAACAAATCGGCAAAACGACTTTTTAGATCAATTGATTCGAGAATTTTTATGGCAGTTTTTGCTCCGCAACCCGGAAGATTTGCGATGCGTTCATCTTTGCATGCCGCTGCAAGTTTTTCGATCGAGTCAATTTGCAATTCATCATAAAAAAGTTTTACTTTTTTGGGTCCCATTCCAGGCAACTGGAGAATTTCTTGAAGCGTGTCCGGAAATTCTGCCCGCAAGTCGTCGAGATACTGGAGTTCGCCGGTGTTTTCCAGCTCGGTGATCTTGGCGATCATTGATTTTCCAATGCCCTTGATATCTTTTAGTGTATCGGTTTCGATTAAGTCCGAAATGCTCTCAGACACCGTGTTTAAGGCCCTTGAGGCGTTGCTGTATGCTCGGGTTTTAAACTGATTTTCACCCTTGAGCTCCAAAAGAAGGGCGATTTCATCAAGCGATTTTATAATTTCTTTTTTATCCATATAGTCCAACAATTTCTTTATCTTATTCTAGATCATATCAGCAATTTAGACGATAACTAAATGTATATTAAAATAAATATTAAATAATTTTTGAGGCTAAACGAATTATTTTTATTTTTTACGATAAATAGCACTTGATAGAACGTCGCAGATTACTACTGTAGTATGTGTCTGATGCGGAGTGGATATGAGAGAAGATTTAAGATAAAATTTAAGATAAAACGAACCTTTATTAACTGAGAATTTTTAAGATATGGAAGACCAATCGAAATGGGAGAATGCGCGCGCTTTTGGTATGATGTAAAAAATCAATTAGCCCAAAAAGTAGACGAAGATTCCTGGGACAGCTACTTATCTGGTATTGTTCCGGTATCAATAAATGAAGAAACTTGCGAATTAGTACTTGGTGTATTAAATGACTTTGTTGCACTCTGGTTAGATTCGAATTACAAGTCTCTAATTGAAGATGAAATTAGCACGGTTAAATCGAAAGCCTATGCTATAACATTTGTTGGTGGCTATAAGCCGGAGATAGAAGCTACAGAAAAACCGGTCGTAAGAACTCACAATACATATGTGCCTCAAACGACTAAAATTCGTGTTGAACAGAACTTGCGAATTCGGCCTGATTTTACCTTTGATAATTTTGTAATCGGCAACAATAATAAATTATGTGTTGCCGCTGCAAAGTCTGTTACACAACACCTTGGCACGAGTTACAATCCATTTTTTGTTTACGGTGGCGTTGGATTGGGCAAGACACACCTGCTTCAGGCAATTGCCAACGATGTACTAAAACACCACCCGCATGCAATCATTGAATATCATACGAGTGAAGAGTTTGTTAACCTCTATGTCGAAGCAGTGCAGAACAATTCACTGGTTGCATTTCGTAAACGTTTTCGCAATGCGGATCTATTACTTATCGATGATGTGCAATTTTTTAGTGGCAAAGTCGGTTCCTCAGAAGAATTTTTTCATACCTTTAATACACTTCATAATGCCCACAGGCAAATCGTTCTTGCGTCAGATAGAACACCGCACGACATCGGACTCGAAGATCGTTTGGTCAGTCGCTTTGACTGGGGTTTGTCAGCAGAGATCCTGGCGCCAGAGCTGGAAACACGCGTGGCGATCCTCAAAAAGAAACAGGAGACTCAGACTGTAAAACTTTCAGATGAAGTGCTCTTTCTCGTTGCTAGCCGGATTGAATCGAATATGCGCACATTGGAATCTGCCTTGACTATCTTAACAATGAATGTGTCTGCTCTTGGCAGCGAAATGACTGTTGAATTGGCTGAGGAATTGTTGAAAAATAAATTTGAAAATGAAGCTGCCCGTATGCTGACAGTGGATCATATTCAGAAACATGTTGCTGACCATTTCGATATAAAACTTGCAGATATTATTAGCAAGAAACGTCCGCAAAACATTGCTCATGCCCGCATGGTCGGTATGTATTTATCACGCCAGTTAACAGATTTATCCTATCCGGTAATTGGTGAAGCGTTCAATCGAAACCACGCGACAATTGTTCATGCTGTTGATACGATTCGTAAGAAAATGGCCAAAGACGAAACATTTCGCTCAAAAATTGCCATGCTTACGAAGTATCTAAAAGGGTAGATAATGTTTCGCGCCAGCTTCTTTTTGGCCTTTCGTTATCTAAAACCCCGTTTGTCTTTCAAAACCATTCCGCTGATCTTTTCAGTGATTGGTCCTATGCTGGGTATTGCCGTACTTATTGTTGTCATGTCAGTTATGAAAGGCTTTCAGGAAGAGATCCGCAATAAGATTCTAAATATCCAGGCACATTTGCAAATCAAAGCGTTTGATGGCCCCATTAAAGAACCCGACAAGCTGGTGGCTGAACTTGAAAAGCTTGGCTTCAAAGCCACACCCGTTGTGGAAGGCCATATCGTTCTACAAAATAATAGGACGATAGTGCCGGCCTTTTTAATTGGTATCGACCAACGAACTGACCGTCATGTTACAAATATCAGCGAAAGCTGTAAGAGCTTAGAAGACGTTTTAAATAGAACGACCGAAGGCGATCCTTTAGAGAAATATAATGCTCTGGATGGCAACCAGGTAATCATGGGCCGTAAACT
>JABSQK010000453.1 GCA_013215875.1 Lentisphaeria bacterium | reverse complement strand
TGATGCGCCTAATCGACCAATTAATGGCATCATGTCAGGCTACGCTACCGAATATACGATTAATCGTCATCTGCAATCAGGGGAAACCTTTGTTCGTTATCAATGGGGCGACAGCTTTAATCAAATTCAATACAATGTAAAAGAGATTCAATCAGCGAATAAATCCATTAAATTTGATATTACTCAGATCAATTTGGCCGGCAATGTAACACAGCAAGTAATTGCCTCTGGAAAATAGTATCTAAATATCATTACTGACCTGAATATTTACAAGGATTTGTTAAAAATCCTTGTTTATTCTTAAGCTCATTGATTAATGATAACTTATCAAAATAATACACTTTTGGAATTCTAATTAAAAAGTATCTCATACCGGCATTGGCAGCCTCTTTAATCCACTCTTCGGCATTAAATGATTGCGGGTTAAAATCGTTCATTAAGGCCCTGTATTCTTCCCGTGGTACCTGTTCGGAAGCCTGCAGCCATTCGGAATAAGGGTGGCTCGTTTTTTCGCCTTTCCATATGCCGCCTGGATTACTGTAAAGTCCCCAATGAATAAACATCCCGAAACGGGCCTCTGTATACCAACGTGTATCTGCCATAAAAATTACCTGCTCTAAAGATTACTGCCTTGAAATAGTGCGCAACAATAATTTAAAAGTCTCTCGAATCAATGGATGCTAACAGTGCTGGAGTGACAAATCTATTTTATTTGCTAAGATCGTTTTAGTAACATTGATGATGCGAAGAAAGAAGGTATATTTGGGCCTTTAAATTTGGATGCACTATTAGCATCACAGAGTGAAATGCTAAAGGAACAGAATTTATCTTTCCAGCAAAAAATTAAAGGATATACAATGGCATATACAGCAGTACTTGTTGGTTGTGGCGGCATTTGTAATGCATGGCTTGGACCAATTTCCGAAACAGATAAGCTAAACATTATTGGCCTAGTTGATTTAAATGAAGATGCTGCAAAAGCAGTTCAGGAAAAATACGATTTAAGCGATGCGAAAGTTGCCACGGACCTGGATGCACTATTGACGGAGCTGAGCCCGGACATCGTTTTTGATTGCACTGTTCCAATTGCCCACAAATCTGTTACACTCACGGCACTTAAGCATGGCTGCCATGTGCTTGGTGAAAAGCCACTTTCCGACAGTATGGGAAATGCCCGTGAAACTGTCGAAGCTGCAAACGCATCCGGCAAAACCTATGCCGTCATACAAAACCGCCGTTATATGAATCAGATTCGCGCGGTGAGGAAATTTATCGAAAGCGGTAAACTCGGAAAAGTCACAACTGTAAATGCAGACTTTTATATGGGGTGCCACTTTGGTGGCTTTCGAGATGAGATGGACCATGTACTACTGTTGGATATGGCAATACACAGCTTCGATCAAGCACGTCTGATCTCTGGGGCAAATGCAGAATCGGTCTACTGCCAAGAATGGAACCCGGCAGAATCCTGGTATGCACACGGAGCATCTGCACAGTGTATTTTCGAGATGACAGATGATATTATCTTTAACTATCGTGGCAGCTGGTGCGCTGAAGGTCTTCACACAAGTTGGGAATGCGATTGGCGTATTATTGGCACAAAAGGAACACTTCGATGGAATGGCGACGATGACATAAAAGCAGCCATCGTTCAAAAAGTCGATGGCTGGCAAGCAGAAACCGAAGAGATTCAAATCGATATAGAAGAAGTGGAAGAATTCACCAGCCACAAGGGTGTCATTATGAATTTCCTCAAATGCCTGGAAGAGGGATCAGAACCTGAAACTATTTGTTCAGACAACATCCATAGTCTCGCAATGGTATTTGGGGCGGTAGAAAGTGCTGAAAAAGGCTCGAAAGTGTCGATTAACTAAGGCTAGGTGAAACACTAAAGTACGTGTTACCTTTTTAGATCCTTCACTATTTTAATCAATTCGAGAAATTTATTTTTAGCCGTTTTCGATGTCAATTCCGGGACCTGGCCGCCGACTTTTAAAATGCCAGATTTTCCTTCGAGTAAGATTCGCTTGTCACGATTTTTGATTGAGTGTACGTTTGCCCGGCTGGCATAATATTTAAGCCGATGATAGTTCAACAAGTTTTCAATTTGCTCAGGCAGTTTACCAAAACGGTCGATAAGTTCCTCTTTAAATGCCTTCAACTCTTTATCGGTTTTGGTTGTCGATAATTTTTTATACATCTCCACGCGTGTTTTTTCCTCGCTGATAAAACTCACGGGAATGCACGCTGAAACCTGGCTATCATCATCTATATCACCAAGACATAAAAAATCGATGATCATTGAAACATCAACGCGCACGGGCCTTTCATCGCCACTTAAGCGCGACACGGCTTCTTTTAGAAGCTGGCAATACAGGTCGAAGCCAATCGCTGAAATGTGCCCGGATTGTTCTTTGCCAAGAATATTTCCTGTGCCGCGAATTTCGAGATCGCGCATAGCGAGTTTGAATCCGGAGCCCAGTTGCGTGTATTTTCGAATCGCACTGAGCCGGTCCCGCGCACTGCGTATTAAAGCGCCATAACTTGGTATGAGCATATAGGCATAGGCCTGTCGATGATAACGCCCGACACGGCCACGTAATTGATACAAGTCTGCCAGACCAAAACGATCGGCCCGATCGATGATGATGGTATTGGCATTTTGGATGTCGAGCCCTGATTCGATAATCGTCGTGGAAATCAGCACATCGGTTTTGCCTTCAAGAAAGCGCAACATGACTGCTTCGAGTTCCCTTTCATCCATCTGCCCGTGTCCCACATCAAAGCGCGCTTCCGGAATGAGTTTACGTAAGGTCTCCGCAACTTTATGAATTGTCTGTACACGGTTGTGCAAAAAGAATGTTTGCCCATCGCGCTGCAATTCGCGCATGATGGCTTCGCGGATAAGTTCTTCATCATATTGCGAAATAATTGTCTGCACCGGCAATCGTTCAAGCGGCGCTGTGGCAATGGTGCTCAGGTCTCGCAAGCCGGCCATGGATAAATAAAGCGTTCGCGGCACCGGTGTTGCCGACATGCTCAAGACATCGACATTCACACGCATCTGTTTTAATTTTTCCTTGTGCATGACGCCAAAGCGCTGCTCTTCATCGATGATTAACAAACCAAGGTTGGAGAACTTTATATCATCGCTAATCAGGCGATGGGTACCGATGACAATATCGACTTTTCCTTCTTCCATATTTTTAAGCGTTTGGTTTTGTTCCTTGCGACTACGAAAACGCGACATGCTTTCGATGATAACCGGAAACTCTTTAAAGCGTTCTTGAAATGAGATGAGGTGCTGCTGGCAAAGAATTGTTGTGGGCACAAGAATGGCAACTTGTTTGCCGCTTAGAACTGTTTGAAATGCGGCGCGCATCGCCACCTCTGTTTTTCCAAAACCCACATCGCCGCAGAGTAAACGATCCATCGGCCGGCTTATGGCCAGGTCTGCTAATACTTCATCTATTGCTGTTTGCTGGTCGCTTGTTTCATTGTAAGGAAAGGCATCGGCAAAAGATTGCATCATGCTGTCTTCGCCTGTTGTTGCTTCTGTTTCACAGGTTTTTCGCAGGGCCTGCATACGCAAGAGTTCGGCAGCCAAATCCTTGATGGCAAACTCCGCTTTCTCAATAGCACCCTTCCAGTTCTTGCCACCGACCTTACTGAGCTGTGGTAATTTTTTACTGGACCCAACATAACGATTTATCAGATAGGCTTGCGAGAGGGGAACCTGCAATTCCAGGTCATCGCGGAATTCGAGAATCATCAACTCCTGCAATTGGTGATTGAAACTCTCAAGACGAATCCCTTTAAATTTGCAAATACCGTGGGCAGCATGTACTGCATATTCGCCGGCAATTAATTCATGCCCTGAGCCCGCCATATAGTCGCTGTGATACGTGTGTTTTTTATGCCGTTTATTTAAACGCTTTTTACCAAAGACTTCGGTCTCAGAAATCACCACGACTTGTGCATCGGGAATAATTAAACCATAGCCAATATCCGCAATCATCATCTGCGGAATCGGACAATCGAGTTCCTTGAGAATGTCTTCACAACGGCTTAATTTGCTTTCGCTGCCGGCAGTAATTAAGACATCGTATCCATCCGCCATCCAGCGCTTTACGGAGTCACCAAAAAAGCGATTTTGCAGGCGCTCCATGCCATCGTCTATTTCCGGGCGGGCCGCCTGGTAGAGAGCATCGAGCGAAAAGAATGATGCCGGAGCCGCAGCATCCACATGCTCATGCAAGTCGCCGGTAATTTTTAAATTATAGCGCCCGTCACAGATTTCTTCATAGCGTTTTATGTAATCCTTATCGAAGGCATCGAGATGCTCGGCAATGTCCATTTGATTGCACAGAAAAATGTTCAGTGATTGGGACGAAAAATAATCAATGAAGCAATAATAGTCGTCCGTTCGGGTGAGTTTTACTTCGCCGCGCGGAATAATTCTGTAGTCCTCTGTTTCAGATAATGAGCGCTGGTTTTCTGTACTGAAAAAGCGCATATTATCGATTTCGTCGTCCCAGTACTCAATACGCAGGGGGTCGTCATAAACAGGGCAGAAAACGTCTAATATGCCCCCTCGCCACGAAAACTCCCCTGGCAGGTGTACTTCTATCTCATTGTCATAATCGAGCTCTGTGAGGAATTTAGCGAGTTTTTGCGGGGGCCAGTCCGAATTTCCCTTTTTTAGCCTCAATTCGCTGTTTCTAAAGCTGTCCGGCGGGGCTGTGGGCTGCAGTGTTGCGCGGATCGAGCTAATAAAAATACCTGGGGACGATGTGAGATCGAGTATTCGCGCCCGTTCACCCTCAAATTCAGGTAAAAACTGCTTCTTTTTGGATTCCAGCTCCGGCAGCAAGTGCACGGCAATATCAAGCTTGAGCAGTTGTTTCCAACTCATCGCCTCATTGTAAATCTGCTCCGCATCGCTACTTGAGGGGCAGATGAATAAAACAGCCGATTCTGAGGCACTTTGAAAGCTCGCCAGAGAGAGAAAACCCAGGAGTTCTGTATCGCATGAAATATGAGGTTTTTTTTTAGTAAAAACCGATTTTTCAATAAATTTAGAGATTTTTTGAACTGAGATCACAGTTTTTTTTATCACCCTGTTGTAATGACTTAAAGTCTAAACTATAGTAAAAGTCCTTTTTCGCTAGTCGCTGTTGACCATGTGAATTTGCTCTCGGTGTAGGGACCGGGATCAAAGCGAATATAAGTAGCATGGAAAGCCTCAGCTTCAAGCGAGGAGTCGCAGAATTCGGCTGAAACTTACGTTTCAGTAGGAATTGGGTATATTAAACATGGCACTTATAGAGAAAGGAGCCGAGATTGGTTACCACTGGTAAGAACGACACAATGAAGGCCTACATGCGTGAGATTGGGCAAATCCCACTCGTAACGCGTGAAGAAGAGGTAGATCTAGCCGCAAAGATTGCAGCTGGAAGTGAAGAAGCAAGAGCAAAGTTAATCTCATCAAACCTGCGGCTGGTAGTGAAAATAGCCCACGACTTCAAAAGTCTAGGTTTACCTTTACTGGATCTCATTTCAGAAGGTAATATCGGACTCATGAAGGCGGTCGAAAAATTTAATCCTTCTAAAGGCGCAAAATTTTCGAGTTATGCAGCTTGGTGGATTAAGCAATCCATGCGTCGCGCACTATCGAATCAGAGCCGCACAATCCGTATTCCTGTACAATCTGCAGGAAAAATAAACAAAATCAAAAATGCCCGTATTAAGCTCAGCGAAGATCTTGGTCGGGATCCCACAGACAAAGAAATTGCAGCCCATCTGGAATTCAGTGAACGTACCGTACAATCACTGCGCCTGGCTGAACTGCGTACTTTTTCTCTGCAGGATCCAATACAATCAGGTGAAGAGAGCATGTATCAGGATATTATTCCCGATACAAATACAGAAACCCCGGATGAAAGCATTGCAGATCTTGAAATGCTCAAACATCTTAAAGGTTTGCTTGATGAGCTTGACGAACGTGAACAATTGATTCTTGTTATGCGTTTTGGTTTAGACGGTGCCCGCCCAAAAACACTCGAGGAAGTCAGTAAGATTATTGGCCGTACTCGCGAACGTGTTCGCCAGATTCAGAATCAGGCGCTCACAAAAATGAAAAAGTGTATTGACGCGGACAAGTTCAAAGAAGATGAGAATGACGAAAACAGTCACGTCGAAACGAAACGAACTGAATTTGAAATTGACGACGAGTTTATCAAAAGTATTTATGAGGAACTCGGCGAGTAATTATTTGGAATCCGGCTACTAGCCGGCCTAGGAGGTGACTCCAAATACTATGTCAGAAGTTAGAATTAAGCGCGGCGAGCCAATCGATAAGGCTCTAAGGCGCTTGAAAAAAAAGATGGATAAAGAAGGTACTTTAAAAGACCTTCGGAATCGTCGCTACTATGAGAAGCCCAGCGAAATTAAACGCCGGATGGAAAAACGTGGTGGTAGGCATTAAGTCTTAACACATTTTTAACTCCCCTGTTCGCAGGGGAGTTTTTTTAATTTTAAAGGTACAATCGATGAGTCAGGAAAAATTAAAATATCTACAGAATAAAAAGTTCTGTCTGATTTTTGCCAAAGAAGAAGACAATGGCAAAGTAACTTTGCGGCCGATTTATGGCCGTGCTGATATCAGTCGTGAAGGCAATTTATCAGTAAGAGGTGATCATGGCACATTTGCCGTTCCCGCCTCTGCCTACAGCAAAGTCCTGCCAAGTGATGGCACCGAGCTATTGAAAGATGCCGAATTCTTTGTCATATGCACAGTATCAGGAATGGATTTATAAATTCAAATTATCCTAAAATTGAGAAATCCCTTTGCATCAAGCCTCATCCACTATATCGTCTGATTCTATAGGTTGTTATAAAAAATTTGAATACAGGAAAAACCATGGCTAAAGACGTACTCTTCATTCCACACAATCATTTCGATCCCATCTGGCGCCGGTGTTTTGACCGCGATGCCGTATACCATGGCGTCACCGTGCGCAGCTATGCTGAAGTTGAAGAGCATATTATCAATGCCTGGCTCGACCTGGCCGATGATGGCTTCACCTTTGATGAAGGGCAGACAGCGGTTTGGCGCAAGTACCTCGAACGCAACCCCGAGCGCAAAGAGGATCTGCGCAAGGCTGCTGCCGATGGCAAATTGAATCTAGTGCTGGCTGGCGAAACAGTTCAAGACAGCGTCATGGGTACCGCCGAGGGACTGGTACGAAATTTTCTTGTTGCCATGCCGATGTATATGGAGCTTGTCGAGCGTGATCATCCCGGATTGAAAATGGCCTGGCTTGAAGATGCCTTTGGCAACAACCCAAACTATCCCCAGATCCTGCGTGGTGTAGGTGCTGAAGTCGCCTGTCGGCTCGGTTATCGGCCCTGCCCCGAAGATATCTGGGTAGGCATCGACGGCAGCCACATCCTCTGCATCGATCACCGGGTGCACAGCGCTGGCGGCACATTTCTCTATCATCCACCGTGCCCTGACTGCAGTGGCAAGGGCTGTACTGCCTGTGATGATACGGGCTTAATTCTCCATGATTATCTGATAAGTCGTTTACAACCGGGAATTGAAAACGCTGCAGAAACTGATGTGGATTGGATGACTGTTATTGCTACTACTGAAGAGGCTGTGCCAGCTCGTTCGATGATTTATATGGTCGCAGAACTAAATGAAAAATACCCGGACAGCAACATTCACTTTGCAACATACGCTGATGCTTATGCCCGTTGCCGTGAAGATCTAATGAAAGTCGATGCAGAACGAGATGATACACCAACCGTAGATCTCAATCCAGCGATGCCGGGCTGCATGGTCAGTCGCATAAAGACCAAACAACGAAACAGAGCGATTGCCTATAAGCTTGTTTGTGCGGAAGCAAAACTGGCGACGGAAAGCTGGCATAGCGGTGTCCCGGAAGCGCAACCGGAAGCCTTGTCCGAGGCCTGGCGCGATGTTACTTTCACTCAGTTTCACGATGCAATTACCGGCACGCTCATCGACTCGGGCTACACTGAGTTGATGGATATGTTTGACCGCGCAGAAGCAATTGCGGATCAACTGCTTCCACCTGAAACGATCTCCGCAAGCGAAGAAACCTTTACTCAGTTTAAAGATGAATCCACAACAATAACGCTGGGTGAGATGACAATAAATTTTGACCTCAAAGGTATTCTCGGCATTGAAATTGGTGGTATTGATCCGTTTAATGCGGCAGAAACAAATCATCTCGTACGGCGTTCCATGCGCATTGGTGAATTGACTTTGGGACAGGATTTTGGCGATGCCTGGGGAAAACGTATTGATACAGAACCTTTCGTATGGGGAAGTATTTATTTGGGTGATTATAATACTGACGTTTCTCTCTCTGCCGATGCCATTCGCTGGCAGGGTGCCTACACGGGTGGTGACTACAAAGTGAGCACGCTCGAATGGACCGTAACTGCACGCGCATCGGCTGATGGCAAACGTCTCGAATTTGTTTCGGAAGTGGATTGGGATACATCCAGCAGGCGTATACGAATGGTCGTTCCGACTGATTCTAAAGACAATACTGCCACCTTTGAAATTCCCTTCGGTTTTATTGACCGAACTTTTGACAGGGAGAAAGTCACCAACCACACCATGGAAATTAATTCACAGGAGTTCGGTACCTTGCATTGGGTTCGCAAAGCCCTCGATGACAAAAAAGGTGTCGCTCTGTTTAATAAAGGACTTCCCTGTCACCGTTTTGAGTCCGGTTTGTTTGATCTTTCATTGGTTCGCTCACCTGAATATACGTTCTCGGCAAATATTCCGGGACAATATGAGTTTTGGGATCTGGATGGTTTGCGGGATACGGGCAAACATGTTTTCGAATTTGCCATCATGCCCTATGTCGACGGCTTATCCACAACCGAGCTAACCCGGATTGGTTACGATTATAATCGCCCGGAGACCCTGGAACTACCCTTTACTGTTGAGGGTGATGTCGTAGTTACCGCCTGGAAACCTTCCGAAGATGGCAATGGCTGGATCCTGCGTTTGCAGGAAACTGCCGGCAGTGACAGTACAGTTAGCATTACGTTCGATGGAGATAAACAGATTTCGGTGACAAATCTACTGGAGGAGCCAACAGGCTGGGGTTGTAAAAATGACTCTTATGAAACGACTCTGAGCAAGCATAAGATTCTCACCCTGCGAATCTCACAACTCTGAAGAGTGGAATCGCGCTCGGAGAGTCCAACCTACTGGATTTGCGCTCCAGCTCGGCATTTGAAGCATGTCTTTCACACAGCCCCGAGACGAACCTGTGTGAAAAGAGTAGCTGCGACACGCCGAGGTGCAGAAAAATGATATATAACTGCCGCAGGCAGGTTCCAATTAAAGTAGGCCGGGCTCTCCGAGCGCGGTCATTACAAATATGCTGTTCAAAACTACTTTTGACGTTTTTCATACAGCCAAGTCTATAGCTGTGAAAGTGGAGAGTGTATTGCCGAGCTGGAGCTTAAAGATACTTACATGCTCGTGAACTTGCAGTTCACCGAGCACTTTTGGCTCAGCGTTCCCAGAGGAAGAAATCGCGCTCGGAGAGCCCGACCTACTGAATGTCGTGGTGCAGAAAAAATAGTTTATATCTGCCGCAGGCAGGTTCCAATTAAAGTAGGCCGGGCTCTCCGAGCGCGGTCATTACAAATATGATGTTTAAAACTTCTTTTGACGTTTTTCATACAGCCAAGTCTATAGCTGTGAAAGTGGAGAGTGTATTGCCGAGCTGGGGCTCAGCGTTCCCAGGGTGGAAATCGCGCTCGGAGAACCCGACCTACTGAAAGGCGAGTGTGTAATAAAGTGGGATAATTAAATTCACGGTACTAAAAAAACAGGACTAATAAAGACAGGCTTCCAGAGCGACTGCAAAGGCTTTAATTTCTTCCTTGCTGCGCTTTTCGGTAACAGCGATGAGCAAATCGTTTTTGCGTTCCTCGTAGTAACGCCCGAGCGGGAATCCAGCTGCAAAGCCCTTATCAATCATGCGGCCAACCAACTCACCGGCATCCATTGGTAAACGCACAACAAATTCATTAAAAAAGTGTGCCTGGCCAACGGGTTCCACACCATCGATCTGCAATAACTGTTCACGGGCAAAGCTTGCTTTTGCCGAGCAGAGTTTTCCCAATTCAATAAAACCCTCTTTTCCGATTGCGGCAAAATAAACCGTTGCTGCAAGGGCACAGAGCCCTTCGTTTGTGCAAATATTACTGGTTGCCTTATCACGACGAATGTGTTGTTCACGCGCCTGCAAGGTTAAAACGTAGGCATCCTTTTCGTCCATATCGACTGTGCGGCCAACGATCCGGCCGGGCATTTGGCGCATCTGTTTTGGTTTGCATGCGATGAAACCAAGGTAGGGCCCGCCAAACGAAAGTGGTATCCCCAAGGACTGGCCTTCGCCGCAGGCTACATCGAAACCCATTTCACCTGGGCTTTTACAAAGCGACAGGGCAATCGGATAGGATGAGCACACACAGATGATGCCTTTTTCATGGGCATAACTTACCATATCTGTCCAATCTTCAACAGTTCCAAAAACGTTTGGGTACTGCACCAGCATGACAGCGGTATCGTCATCAAGCATGGCTTTAAATTCGTTAAGATTTGTTGCTGTATCATCATCCGGAACAGGGGAAATATTTAGGTTTATGTCCAGATTTTGACTGTAGCATTTAATCATTTCTCGATAGATGGGAGAAACTGTTCCAGCCATAACAACTTTGTCGCGTTTTTTATTTACACGCAAGCCCATCATCATGCCTTCAAACAGAGCAGTTCCCCCATCATATAATGATGCATTGGCAACATCCATACCGGTCAAACGACAAATGTTTGACTGGTATTCGTACATTGCCTGCAAGGTTCCTTGTGATGCTTCGGGTTGATACGGCGTGTAGGCCGTATAAAACTCGCCCCTTCCTGTGATTTCCCCAACAACGGATGGTATGAAATGATCATAAAATCCACTACCGAGGAAACAGGTTAAATCATGTGCATTGCGATCCGCCAGCTTCGATAAATACTGAATCACTTCGTATTCAGATTTACCTTCAGCGATACTGCTTAGTTCCGGTTTTGGCGTGCTAATTCCAGCACTGGCCCATAGCTCATCGATATCTGCCACGCCAATGCTTTTGAGCATCACTCCGCGATCAGTATCTGTATTCGCAATGTACGGCATTAATTATCCAATAAATTCTTTATATGCTGCTTCATCCATCAGGTCTTCGAGATCCTCTGTATTGAAATCGCTCAGCTTAATAATCCAGCCCTCGCCTTCTGCATCTTCGTTGACCAACTCTGGATTGTCATCCAGGGCTTCGTTCACTTCTGAAACGTCGCCGGCAATTGGACTATAGAGATCTGACGCTGCTTTGACGGATTCAACTACCCCAAAACTTTCTGATTTTTCCAAGGCCGTATTCGTATCTGGTAACTCAATAAAGGTAATATCTCCCAGCTCATCCGCCGCATGTTCTGTAATTCCTACAAGCGCCATGTCATCTTGTATTTCTACCCACTCATGTTCTTTAGTATAATGCTTCATTCTTACTCCGATTTATCCGCTTATCATAACAGGTGATTGCTGTTTGTAAAGAACTTATTTACGAGCCGTGCCATTTTTATAAAATGGCAGCTTAACTCGCTCTGCTGCAAGGCGTGTGCGGCCGGCATCAAGCTCCGCTTTTTGGTCCAAAACAATGCTGCCGGGAATGATGTACGCCATTGCAACTGCGACACCAAGCGACGGTGCCAGTGAACCTGAGGTGACCTGTCCGACCACTTTGTCACCCACATATACATCCGCCCCTTCGCGGGCGGCACGCCGACTCTCAAGCTGCAGCCCGACCAAAATTTTCTTCGGCACTTCCAGCAAGGGCTCGCGGCCGATAAACTCATGCTCAAGATCGACCATCATTTTGAAACCTGCTTCTATCGGCGAGGTCTCCGTATTCATTTCATGACC
>JABSQK010000452.1 GCA_013215875.1 Lentisphaeria bacterium | reverse complement strand
GGTCGAGCCGGCCTTTGGAAATCGCCGAGCGCCCGCAGCAGCTATAAGGAGCGAGCTCTATATGGCAGCCAGCCTTGTGCAGTACTTCTACTGCAGCCTGGGCAATCTCTGGAGTATTAAACTCATTGAAGGTATCGATAAAGATCAGCACATTATTAGTTGAATTGGAATTATTAAAGCGACCATCCTGCTTGTTGAACCATTTACTAAAGCGTTGTTTGGCAAATTCGGGCAGGTGTCGTTCGCCGGTAATGCTAACTTTTCCCAGCAAGTTTTTGTGCCAGTCTTGATTGATGACTTTATTGGCGATGAATGAAAATGGCGATGCGAGTGCGAAGAGGCGATCGACCTCTGCAAAGACATAATTGCGCACGGGTGTTTTATGGTGTTTGAAATAATGATAGAGAAATTCAGATTTCATTTTTGCCATATCGACATGTGAGGGACATTCCGATTTGCAGCCACGGCACTGCATACACAGATCCATTACCTGGTACAAACCGGGATCGGCAAAGTCGCGAATATTTCCCTTATTATAAAGGATTTCCTGAAGATTCATTGCCCGGGCGCGGGTCGTATCTTTTTCATCGCCGGTGGCCTGGAATGATGGACACATCGTACCTGTGGGCTTGCGGCAGGCGGCATTACCATTGCACATACCAGCGGCAAAGGCCATGCTCTCACCATTAAATCCAAACATACTGCTAATGTTTAATTCACTTGTTTTTGGGCTGATGCGCAGACAATCTTCAGGAAACTCATCGCGGATTATTTTCCCAGGATTCATTAATCCATCAGGATCGAATACATCTTTTAGTTCTTTGAATGCCTGGTAGATTTTTTCGCCGAAGAGTTTTTTATTTAGTGCTGAACGGACGAGCCCATCGCCATGTTCACCGCTGATAGCACCGCCAAAGCTGATTGCCAAATCGGAAATTTCGTCCATCCACTGGCGCATGAGTTTTATATCGTCTTCTTTTTGTAGATCGAGCATGGGGCGTACATGCACACAGCCAACACCGGCGTGGCCATAGAATCCTGCTTCTTTTCCATGATCGCTTATTTTCTTTTGATATTGCTCCATAAAATCGCCGAGCTTTTCCGGTGGTACTGCGATGTCTTCCAGAAAGGCAACTGCCCGGTCTGTCTTTCGTCGTGCCATCAACAAACCGAGACCAGCTTTGCGCAATTCCCAAACCTTGGCCATTCCTTGGGCATCTGTGCATTGGCTTATGTGATAGAGACTGTGCTTTTTAAGACCTTTTTCCTTATCCTTGATAAAGTCGCTGATCTTTTTTTCCAGGGCCTTTTCATCTTTCGCATCAAACTCGACCATGAGAATGCCATCGGGTTCGCCTTCCAACCAGCCAAGTTCGCCTTTCAAGCTATGCGACTGGGCGCCCATTTGTATGACATGGTGATCGATAAGCTCCAAAGCCAGAGGCTCATATTCAAGAATTTCCGGTACCGCCTGCAATCCCTGGAAGAGATCTTTCAAATGCAGAATACAGATACCGCGATGCACAGGTGCCTTGCAAATCTTCAATTTAATTTCTGTACATATACCAAGAGTACCTTCGGCACCGCAGAGGATCTGACTGAGATTCAGATAACCTTGTTTATATTGCTTGAGCATTTCATCGAGATTGTAACCCGATACACGGCGTTGTATTTTGGGGTAGCGTGAGTCGATTTCATCGCCAAGGGATTCACAGATCTCGCGAAGTTTCTTATATATATCGGGATGTTGGTCCTTACGAAATAGCGCCGAGTCGAGTTTTTCAAGTTCTACATCTACACAGTTGATGCAAGACCCATCGGAGAGGAAAAGATCCGTGCTGATAACATTATCGACTGTTTTACCAAATCGCATGGAGTGTGCGCCGGAGGAATTGTTACCGAGCATGCCGCCAATGGTGGCGCGGTTTCCAGTGGATGTATCGGGACCGAAGCGGTAGCCTTTTTCCTGGAGTTCCTTATTGAGTTGATCCTGAACCACACCCGGCTGGACAATGGCTTCTTCCTTTTCATAATCGATGGAGATGATCTGATTCATGTATTTTGAAAAGTCGATAATAATGCCCTCACCTATGCATGAACCGGCCAAACCGGTACCTGCACCACGCGCTGTGAGGGGAATTTTCTCTGCAAATGAAAACCGGATGATCTCTTCCACGTCTGCCTTATGTTTGGGCAGACATACAGCGAGTGGCATTACCTGCATGATAGAGGCATCGATGCTATACAGTCGCAGGCTAAAGTCGTCCCACTTCAATTCGCCGGCAATGCGCTGGCGTAATTCCTGTAGTTTTGCCTGCAAGCTTACTGTAATTTCGCTTTAACTATTGAAGAGACCGTTTTACCATCGGCATCTTTTCCTGTAACTCCAACAGCGACCATGACAGCTTTCATGACAGTGCCCATCTCTTTCATGGATGAAGCACCAGTTTCAGCAATGGCAGTGTCCACAATAGCGCCGAGCTCATCTTCCGTTAAGGCTTCAGGAAGATATGCTGCTAATACATCTATTTGTCCTTGTTCCTTCTCAACAAGGTCGTCGCGGCCAGCTCCGGAAAACTGGGAGATGGATTCACGGCGCTGTTTAATCAGCGTTTTGATAATTTTGAGGATGTGCTCATCGCTTAAATCGGATTCCGGCTTTTTTTCTTCCATGATTATTTCCCCACGCAGGGCGCGTATGGCATCGAGACGAACAGTTTCCCTGTTCCGCATGGCATCTTTTAAATCACTGGTAACCTGGTCGACCAAACTCATAATATTCTCCTTAAAGTATCTATCTTTGTTTATTTATCGAATTCCATATATATAGCACCATTTTGGTGAAGATAAATAGATGGCCTTGTTTCGAGTTGATTTTAAGCTGTTTGCCAGTACTTTTACCAGCTTATAATATCAAGCTAATTAAGGATCTTTTATGACGTATATTTTTCCACTATTGCTCTCTGTTTTGCTATGGGGACAGGCAGAAGATGATTTTTTTAAGTTTGAAAAGATTATTAATCCAGACCGTGGCTATTTTAAAGATTATAGCGACAATGAATATGATTCACAAAATCCTGGTCAGGCTTTTTATGTGTATATCCTCGACCAGATAAGCAAAGAACCACTCCGTTACGATTTTATTTCTACGGAGCGAGTCATATACGCTACAGATGAAAGTGTGCGGCTGCAAAAATACTTATATGAGACGATCAAAGATCCGAATCAATTGTCTACATCGCTCTATTTTATCATCAGATCGCGAAGTAAAACTGCTCTGGAGTTTTTACCTGAATCACTAAAAAAATGTACGGATGATGATTTACGAGCAGATTTAATAAAAACGATGAGCAGCTTGGATTACAATTTCATTGAAAAAGAACTGAAAGGCTATATTGGGTCTAAGAATAAGCGGGTACGACTTGCAGCAATTCGTGCCTATGCCAAGCGGCCTTATGCACGTGTCGAGTTTTTGTTGAGCCAATTCAAGACCGAAACAGACCGCATGATACAGATGGACTGCTTTAATCTGGCACTGGGCTTAGCAAAGAGTTCCTACTCGGACTGGGCACCCTATATCGACTCCACAGACGATGAATTTTTCGGCAACAGTATTCGTAAAATTCTCTCATTCGATGAAGCTAATAATTTAAAAACAAAGCTTGCCGGACTATTGCAAAGCAAACGCATCTATGCAAAACTTAAACTTGTTGAATCCCTGGGAGCTAAGGGTTGCCGGCTATCCACGGCCGATAAGGTGGAATTACTTAAGCAGTCACATAGCGATAGCTTTGCATCGATTCGCTCAGTGACTGCACACAGTATTGGACAGCTAGGCGCTCCAGAACTTGAACCCATACTTTTGAAGTTGGCCAGTGATAGTATATCGGATGTTCGAGTGGAGGCCAGTAGAGCACTTGCTTTCTTCCCCAGTGAAAAAAGCTTCCATATGCTGGTATCACTCATACATAAAAAGCAGAGTAATCTGACTCGGGAAGCAGCCTATGCGAGCCTGCTGAACATTTCGAAAAAGCTCAAGCTTGAACCATTCATTGGCCCGTATATCACGAATCCGGATCAAAAAATTCGTTTGCATATCTTCCGTTTAATCGATTATCTAAAAATTTCCTCGTATAATGCTGATGTAAAAACCCAGCTTAAAAACGAAACCTTAGACCTCAACCAGGCTGCTGCTCTGTCTGCTCTGGTTACCGGAAATGAGAAAGATGAACCTTTATATCTGAGTTACACGGAGAGTGAGTTTGCTCTATGCCGGGAGCAAACGGCCCGGGCAATTGGGCAATTTGATATAAAGGATGGCTATGCGATTATTATGGGTTATGCCCAGAAAGATAAGGATGTGATTGTGCGAAATGCATCGACTTTATCCATGAGCCGGATTGGTGATAAGTCCTTTGCTTCTGTTTATCTAGCCATTTTGAAACGGACCAATTACTCTGGCAAAGAATTCTTATCGGCCGTGGATCGCTCCTATGTGTGCTGGGCTTTAATGCGCTATAAATATGTAACTAAAGATATTTCAAAGCGCTTAACTCAACATATAACCCAGATGGTGATTCAGACCACAATGGGCCCGGGCTATGATTCTAACGATGTGCGGATTTCAGCTTGCTGGGCACTCGTCACTTGGGCCAAAAGGAACCCTCAAGACAAGTTTGCTGTAGATACAGCAAATAGCATGGTGGCGAAAATGCTGACTAATGATGAAAATGGAACACTTCCCTGGTCTCGACAAATCGGCTATTTTGCCTACCAGGCAGGTCAATTTATGGTAAATAAGCCCATGCGCCGAGAGTATCAGGAACCAAATGGATTTCACTTCAATTTTAAAGCGCTAAAAAAGCGAAAATAATGGAACTCCAGCCTCGTTATTGTGTCATATTCATACCTATTAATTGATTGGAGAT
>JABSQK010000451.1 GCA_013215875.1 Lentisphaeria bacterium | reverse complement strand
CGACCGGCGTTATATACTTATTCGCCACAAACAAAAGGCCGGTGAAAAAATGCGTAAGCTTTATCAACTCGATAAATTAATGGCTTTGAAACCCGGAACCGAACAGCACATAAAAGCAGATGAAGTAAATGACAGGAACTTTATACAAGACCTTAAATAAGGCAGGTTTGCATAAGAAACTGCGTGAAAGCCTCCAGCTTATGCTGGCGGTATTTTCCATATCCACAGTTCTCTTGTGCATAATTTTCATTGCCGATAATTTAATGAATCTCAGCGCCGGCTTTCGTCTGGCAACCGGGCTGATCTACCTCCTTATCAATCTGGCCTGTTTTGTTATTGTCCTGACACGCTATTGGTTTCATCGCACTGACTATAAACGTCTCGCTGTATTCCTGGAACAGACATTTGATATAGATGATAACAGCTTGATAAATGCCGTGCACTTTTCGGAGAACGAGGAGATTTCCGAACTCATGAAAAAACATTTTCTGGAGCAGGCAGAAGAAAGTTCAAAGAAAAGTACGCTTTCGGGCATTTGGAAACACCGGCATATGACCCAGGCGCTTAAGATTGCCGCAGTATCCACCATTATGATCCTGATCTACCTGATCCCATTTCACAAGCATGCACAAAATGCCTTCCAGCGTCTGATCCATCCAAACACGGAAATCACCCCGCTGATCTATACGCAATTCAAAGTAAGTCCGGGCGATATCGAACTTACAGAAGATGAATCAGTCATAATTAAGGCGTCAGCTAAAAAGTTCGATCAGGATGCCAGCGCTCTGGATATTATGATAAGGGATAGTGGCGAAGAAATATTGTATCCTATGGCCTATATAGATGGGGCCTATGTTTTTAAATTAAATGATCTCAAACGTACGACACAATATGCCATAAAGAACCTCAATGATATGAGCAAGTGGTACACCGTTTCTGTCATCGAAAAACCCAAACCGGAACAACTAACAATTTCGGTTGTAATGCCGCCTTATACAAAGCAAAAAACATTTAAACTCTCAGATCTCAAGCGCCAGGTAAAATTACTCAAGGGAGCAAAATTAACGATCGATGCAAAATTGAAAGCGGGGGATTCGATGAAGATGTATCGCAATGATAAAATCGAAGCAAACATAGCGGGACAGTATTCAACGAAGATTACCGATGACATGCTACTCTCGATGGACATCAAAGACAGCAAGGGTCGCATCAATACAAAAGCCTGGTTCCTTCAGGTGAAAGCAGAAGCAGATAGGGCGCCGGAGATACGTTTTACAAATCGCAAGATGAATGTGCAGCTCGGGATTGGTCAATCGTTATTTTTGAACCTCGATGCCAGTGATGACTTTGGTTTGAAACGCATGACAATCTTTTTGAAAAATGGCAAGAAGAAAAAGATCATCAAGCAATTCAATTACCGTGAAGTAAAAAAGTTACGTAAGGAAATGACCCGAATCTTTATCGATTCTAAATACTTTGCAGTAAACAACCGCTACAAAATCTATGCCAGTGTTACGGACAACTATACGAAAGAACAAACGACGGTTACTGCTGTGCCACTGACCATACATGTGATAGATCTTTCAAAAGAAATGCTTAGCGGCGATCCGGAGAATCCTTATGTAAAATTATTCTCGCTCTTGTCAAAAGCATTGAATCTGGAAAAAGCGGCTCAGAATAGACTTGCTGGAAAAGTAAATAAACCGGCCTTCAAATTTAAAAAAATATTTAAGATGCAAAAAAATGTGCATGGGCTAATTGTGCAAAGCGATACTCTTGCAGCGGAACTGTATAAGAAGAAACAGATCAAAAAGAATCTGACTGTAGGTATTAGTCGTCTAAATAAAGAGGTCTCCAGTCCATTACTTATAGAGCTGGGAAAAGTCGATTCCATAAAAGCTGTAGATGCTCGGGTTGCTGCGGCCAATAGCATTGTGCTAAAACAGGCAACGGTCATTCGCATTCTACAACGCATACTTGGCGCAGTGGCACAACAGAAAATGGATCATGAAGATAAGGATGATCTCGAAGATGAGGACCAGGACCAGGAACTGGAGAAGCATCTAAAAAATCTAAAAGATGCGATCAGCAAGTTTAAGAAAGAGCAGCGCAAGATTATTAAGAAAACAGAAGATATCGATAAGAAATATCCTGAAGACTGGACTGAAGAAGAAGAGGAACTACTGGGCGATATGGCAGTAAAACAAGCCGATCTGGCGCGTATGTTCAAAAAAGAATTCAATGATTTGTCTAAATTGCAAAATCAGGATTTTTCAAAT
>JABSQK010000450.1 GCA_013215875.1 Lentisphaeria bacterium | reverse complement strand
GCGGGGTGCAACCGGAAGCAAAAGAAGCACTTACACGTTTACGCAGCTGGTACAAAAATGGCTATCTGCATCCGGAATTTCAAACGGATAAATGGTATCGTGAAGTGCAAAATAAGTTGATCAGTGGAAAGATTGGTTATCACAATTATTTATCTTCCTATGAGGCATTTGATCCGGATAGCCCGGCTTCGGCGTTGAATATGGTTCGTAAGCAAGGTGGCGATATTGTTCCAGCAATACTGCCAAGCGGACCAGGCGGCAAACGCGGCCATCGGGTCTGGGGCACAGGAACCGGTTACCAGGTATTCAGTGCGGAATTGCTAAAGAAACCGGAAAAAATCATTCGCTATTTGAAGCTCACGGAAAAACTCATGCAGAATGAAGCACTATTCATTGAATTAACACTTGGCAAAGAAGGCAGGCACTGGGAATGGCGAATTGAAGAAGGAAAACGTGCTGGAGCCAAGGGGTTAAAAAGTGAATATAAGGGGAAATTCCTGGACTTTAGCGACAATAAAGTTCGGTCAAAACATGGACTTCAGCAATTCATTTTTGTCGACCGGCCTGTATTACATATGGCTGTGCTTGATGATAAAACTGTCGATACTTATCTTAATCCAGGCAAAGTGAATTTTCGCAAAACCTATACACCACCTGCATGGGGACGCCCTGATTTGCTGGGAAAACCAAGTGTGGTTTCTGAAACAGTGCCTATCCTTGAACGCTTGCGTCAAAAACAAATGCGGATTTATGTGGAGATCATTACTGGTGACAAGGCGCTCGACAGTTTTGAAACCTTTGTAGAAGAATGGTATAAAGAAGGTGGCCAGGAATTGTTTGATGCGAGTAAAACATATTATGAAAATTTCAAAAAGCTTGAATCACAAATTAATGAGGCCCTGAATGCCCGATAAACCTAAACTAAATATTTACTGGGAAAAGCGCGGGCTGTTGATGATGTTTGCCCCCTGTCTGATTTTTCTCATCATCTTCTGCTATCTCCCGATGAGCGGACTGCTACTGGCTTTTAAGGAATATGATCTCGAGCTTGGTGTACTCGGCAGCAAATGGGTCGGCCTGAAACATTTCCGTGAACTTTTTGTTGGTGATGAGTTTATAAATGTTCTTAAAAATACACTAAAGATCAGTTTACTTAAAATGGGTTTTGGTTTCTTTGCGCCAATCATCTTTGCAATTCTGCTAAATGAAATTCGCCTGCGCTTTTATAAAAGTTCAGTGCAGACATTATCAATTCTGCCACACTTTTTCTCATGGGTGATGCTTGGCGGTATCTTCCGCCTTTTCTTTGCAGAAGCGGGTTCAATAAATTCAATGATCAGCACCCTGGGCTTTGATTCGATACAATGGCTCACTGATGATTTCTGGTTTATTGTTATGTTAATAGCCACAGAAGCCTGGAAAGGCATGGGCTGGGGAGCGATCGTTTATCTCGCATCCATATCCAGCATTTCCCCAGACCTTTACGAAGCGGCTTCGATTGATGGCTGTAGTCGTTTTCAAAAAATTCGTCATATCACCATTCCTGCATTGATCCCCACAATGATCACCCTGCTCATTCTCTCACTGGGCGGTATTCTTTCTGCCGGTTTTGATCAGATTTATAATCTTTACAGTCCAGCAGTTTATGATGTATCAGATGTGATCGATACCTATGTATTGCGTTTACTCGAAGCAGCAAAATTCGAAATTGGAATTGCCGCGGGCATTTTCCAAAGTGTAATCGGCATGATTCTCATTTTATTGGTAAATGCAATCTGCAAAAAACTCAGCAGTGGCGAACAGGGAGTCTTTTAATGCAGAAAATAAAACAATCACTTCCGGAAACGATCTTTGATTTTTTCAATTATTTCCTTATGGCAGTCTTAATCATCAGTATGCTTTACCCCTTTATCTACACACTTAATATTTCATTTGCCGATCCTTCTGATGCCAGTGCCGGTGGTTATTTCATCATCCCAAAATCATTTAACCTTACAGCATATAAAAATATTATCAGCGATGGCATGTTCTGGATTGGTTATAAAAATACCATCCTTAGAACCCTTATAGGTACTGTGCTTTCTGTCTTCATGACATGTCTCTGTGCGTATCCACTCTCCCGCCGCGATATGCCGCATCGTAAGTTATTTACCTTCATTGTAATTTTTACAATGATTTTTTCCGGCGGTCTGATTCCCAATTTCATTCTTTATAATAATTTGGGACTGATTGATAATCCGTTAATTTATATCCTGCCGGGTTTAATTGCCGCCTTTAACGTGATCCTGGTGAAAAACTTTTTTCAGGGCATTTCAAACAGCCTGCATGAAGCGGCATCCATCGATGGCGCCAGCGAATGGTACATTTTTACCCGGCTTTATCTGCCGCTATCAAAACCGATCATTGCAACCATTGCCTTGTTTAATGCGGTTGGGCACTGGAATGCCTGGTTTGATTCATTGTTGTTTATTAACAGTGAAGGAAAAAAAGTTGTTCAAACCTTTTTACAGCGCATTGCAATCGAGGGTGACACCAGTCTTATCGAGTCGGGCCTGGTTTCTGATGCCGTGCAGATGACACCCGAAAGCATCAAAGCTGCCATAGTCATTGTCACCATTGTTCCAATGCTCTGTGTTTATCCATTCGTCCAGAAATTCTTCAATAAAGGCATCATGCTTGGTGGTGTTAAGGAGTGATGGGATTTTATAAAACGTCATGAAGAAAGTCACTATACAAAATGTCGCAGATACGGCGGGAGTCAGTCCGTCAACGGTATCCGGTATCCTGAATAACAGTGGCAAGCAAAACTCTAAGACAATCGCCCGGGTGACTCAGGTGATTGAAGAGCTTGGCTATCAACCGAGACGCAATAAACTGCGCCATAAAAACACCAAACGTAAAGCAGCTAATCTGCAAATTGGCCTGCTCTTTCCGGATACCAATAAGGCGGCGATACATACCCCCTTATCAACTGCTCTGATAAACGGCATTCAAACTGTCTTAAGCGAAGAAGATTGTCAGCTCAGAATATTAACATTGAATCACGACGGTAGCCTGCCCGATCTCATTAAAAATAGCGATATCGATGCATTAATCATTCGTTCAGGACATGCACTTAAAGAGAGTGAAATCAGACATATTCCCTGTGTCTATGTCTTTCAAAACAGCAACTATTTACAGTGCCATGATGGTGTCCTGGTTGACAATACCCTCTGTGGTGAATCCGGCGCATCATATGCTATTGATTGTAAAGTAAAAAATGCCACCATCATCGAACCTGATTCAAGCTATCACTTAAGCTTGCAGATTCGCAGTCTTGCTTTTGAATGCACCTTAAAGGAAAAGGGCATCAACTACAAACGTATCGTGATCGATCAACTTACTGACGCGGCAATTTCTCAAACAGATTGTCTCTTCATTCCCGGCCATGATCAGCAAGCCCGAAAGATCATTAAACAATTAAAAAAGCATGGAGATGAAAAAGTTCTGATCACAGTGATGACTGAAGATATCAACTTTCAATTAAAGACCAATATTCATCATTACTCATTGCATATTGACCCGGAACGAATTGGCGCTGCCGCTGCAAAACAACTGCTGTGGCGTCGTGAGAATCCCCGGGCTGATTTTCAGCGCACTCTAATTCCGCCAATAGAACTCAACAGAAAGTTCGATGACAAAAAATAAGTCAGGATCAAAAAAGCTAAGGGCTAGCCTGCGGCAAGTATTGAGGATTCAGGATTGGCAGAGACGCGTGACATTATCGAACGATTTAGAAAGCGAGATTGCAACCCGATTATAACCCCCAGTGGACGACAAGACGAGCTGAAGCTCAGCGTCCCAGGGCATGGGCCGGGCTACCTTTGAGAAACTTCAGAAACATTATATATTTGTTTCTTGATATATGTAAATTCCACACTATACTATGAGCTATGGAAGTCAGTAATTTCCGGAATATATTATGCTTAATAGTTCTTTATATGAAAAAGGAGTCTGACATGCTTAGTCACTTATTTAATAAATACAGTAAAATGAACTTACCTTGTGCTAAAAACGTCATGTACGGTTTGTCCGATGGCATGAACCTGGTTCAACGCAGAAGGAAGCGGTTCACGCTGATAGAACTATTAGTTGTAATCGCCATCATCGCTATTCTGGCATCAATGCTGTTGCCAGCACTTCAGAATGCTAAGCAAAAGGCTTATGTAGTCGGTTGTATTAGTAATTTGAAGCAATATGGGATCGCAGTTTATCTGTATGCCGATGAATACAGTGGCAAGATCCCTCCTATGTTTCTAGGAACGAATGAAAACGATTTTGACGTATCAGTCCATCAACTTATGGGTGATTACCTCGGCACCGGTGCAGGGATCTATGAATGCCCTGGATTTAACCCCTCATCCTATACAGCGGATACAAAAGCTACCTTAACCACACTGAATGGGGAAAGTGTCACTGCGTACAAAACCTACGAATATAACAACTGGCTTATGTGGGGTATTCCCACCGATCCGTCCCAAAATATTCTATATGTTCAGTCCGGGCTTTTCAAAGGTAATTTTTCTTACAACATCGATAATGTGGACACTGACACCATCATGGCCTATGACTGGGTACAGACCTGGGGCTTCACTGGGGCCCAAACAACCGCTGCAAAGATTGATTACCCTGACCCCGTCCGTGGTGTCACCATGGGCAACCACAGTAACAAAGGAATGTCGGCAGTACACATTGATGGATCGACTGCTTTTATCAAAGCCCGGGAATGGTATATTGATGACGAATATCGAATAGCCGCGGATGTTCATCTGTTCCTTTGGGAGTATAGAAACACACTTGGCCATAACAATATATTCGGCTGGATACTGAACAATAATGTAGGTCCGACCGGTACTATGTGGAACAATAAAGGATTGAAATGACTCTTGTGGTCATCATCAATCCTCTAGTTCGAGAAGCCGGATGTGTCTTATAAGGGGATTGCTTCTAGCCGGATGGGCTAAGTGAGATTTTTTCTATAACCACTTCTTCATATTTCCTG
>JABSQK010000045.1 GCA_013215875.1 Lentisphaeria bacterium | reverse complement strand
GGGCATGTTTATAAAACAGAAAAATCTGGTTTTATTCGGATTCCTTTTACTAAGAGCCCCTCGACGCAAAACATTATCATCAGGGATGGTGACTTTGCCAGCTTGCATAATTTTTATCACAAAAGAGAGACGTATTCCTTTCATCCCGGATTTTATATAAATCGGGAATCCTTAATTCTGGGTAATAAAGCATCGCTCATTATTCGTCCGCAGTTGCACTTAAATGGCCATAAGATCTCAAACAGCTTTCTAAAAAAGGTGCGTCTGACCATTCGCTCTACGGATATAAAGGGCATCGCATCGACGATCACCGTCGATGATTTTAAGGTCTTTGATTCTAAGGAAAGCAGTCATACCATTAATATTCCGGAAAATTTAAAGCATCTGAGCTATCAGCTGTCTGCAGAAGTGAAGCCCATGTCTGAGCTTGAAGCAAAAAAACTAAGTGCCGTATCTTCCACAACTGTGAATGGGAATTATACCAATACGACTGTTGCAGATGCTTTCTTGCGAGTGGATAAGAATGGCTACAGTATTGAAGTACTAGGTCGAAACGGGGAAGCCCTAAAGCAAGTTGCTGTGAATGTGGAGCTCAAACACAGATTATTAAAGCGAACCATGCACTTTACATTTAAAACGGATAAAACAGGGACGATCTCACTTGCTGGATTAAACGATATTGTGTGGATCCGCGCCAAACAAAATAAGATCAACCGGCATTGGTCATTAACCCCTTATGAGAATCAGCTTTATCATACAATAAACGTCGTTGAGGGGGAGACCATTGAATTACCCTATAGCTGGGGGAATAAAGGCATCACAGAGCAGTTGGCACTTATTGAAATACGCAAACGCACTAACATTCATGATATAAGTGAGAAACTGTTAAAGAAGGGCGGCTACCTGACAATTGAAAAACTTGGCTCGGGCATATATCAGCTATACGAGAAAAAGAGTGGGCGCAGTATTACAATCAATGTGCTAAAGGGAGAAAAGAAAAGGGTTTATGTTTTTGGAAAAGATCAAAGTATGCGTTTGAATAACCGGCGCTTTGCGCAGATAAACTCTGTCACAGTAAAAAAGAATACCTTAGAAATAAGGATCTTAAATGCCAACAAGAAGCTTCGTTTACACATCGTCCAATCCCGCTTTCTCCCTGTAGGCAAACCATTAAATTATTTAAAAAGCAGATCTGCTTTGCATACAGGTATTTTTCTCTATGATAAATTTGAATCGCAGTATTTATCCGGACGAAATATTGGTGATGAATACCGCTATATCCTCACTCGGCGCAATGGCAAAAGCTATCCGGGAAATATGCTCGAACGACCAGGCCTGCTGATCAACCCCTGGGTATTGCGGGAAACCCATACAAATACTGATCGCGCAAAGGATGGTTCGTCATATGACAACAAGCCAACGACAGGTGGTAGAGGAGGTAATGGTTCAGGTCTAAGTCAGATGCGAGCGTTGAGTAGACTCTCTCGACAGCACCTTGACTATTGCTTTGATTTCTTAAATCCGGGGATTCGCAGTATGCGCAATTTACGGCCGGACAAAAATGGGCTCGTTACAGTAAAAAATATGTCCGCGGGCCAAATTCTACAAGTCATTTTAATCGATGGCAAAAATACCCTGTATAAAACTGTTTATCTCGATACTGAAAAAGAACCCTATAGAGACCTGCGTATGGCCTCCATCCTGAATCCAAAGGTGCATTATGTGGAGAAAAAGAAAATTACAGTGGTGAGCAAAGGAAAAGATTTTTCCATGTTAAATAACGGATCCTCTAAGATAGAAAGCTATGATTCATTGCGTAAAATATATAATTTACTCAAGACATTAAGGCCCGATGCAAAACTCAAAGAGTTCTCTTTCATACTAGACTGGCCCGGGTTTGACGAGAAAAAGAAAGAAGAACTTTATTCCAAATATGCCTGTCATGAGCTCAACTTCTTTATCTACAAAAAAGACCGGGTATTTTTCAAACGTGTGGTACTGCCCTTTCTGAGAAATAAAAAGGACAATACTTTTCTTGATCATTGGCTGAAGGATACAAAGGATCAAATCAGTTTTACCAGGGAATGGAAATACTCCCGCTTAAATACCACGGAAAAAATATTACTTGCCCATAAGCTAAAAAATACGCTGATAAAAAAAGAAATGCAGGATCATTTTGATTTGTTAAAACGCAATCAAGGCTATTTGTCAAAGCTTTTCGATACTGCGTTACAGACAGAGTCACTGTCAGGTAAAAGCGCATATAAGGATAATCTATCGGTAAGTATTGGATTGGGAGAGGGGTTAAAGAGAATGGAGAAAACAAATAAGAAAAGATCATCCGCGAATAAAGGCGGTTCATTCGGCAGGGGACAAATGCCTGCAAAAAAACCATCTGCAAAAATTGCACCCGCGCCAGCTGAAATGGACGATGAGATGGGTGATGATGATGAAGGTGGAATATTCCAATTTACACCCGCCAGCCCAGAATTTTCTGAATTACGAAAATCAACGAAGACATACTATCGGGAATTGGGCAACGCTAATGAGTGGGTTGAAAATAATTATTATAAGCTGAGAATAGAACAGCATGTTGCATCGCTCGTAAGGATAAATGCATTTTGGCGTGATTATGCGGCACATACTAAGGGCCCTTTCATCTCAGGAAATTTCATCGAAGCAACACGGAACTTCACAGAAATGATGTTTGTCATATCCCTGTTGGATTTACCATTTGAGTCTGGCAAAATTGAAAGCCGGGTGGCCGATAATAAATTCATTTTAAAATCCGAAAATGATATGCTTTTATTTCATCGTGAAATAGAGGAAACTGAGAAACTTGATTCACAAATTGTTTTGATTCAGCAAAAGTTCTTCGACATACAAAACCGCTATCGTTATGAAGGCAATGAACGAATTGAAAAATATATTTCAGATGAATTTAAGACTGGTACAGTTTATGGTGCGCGAATCATAATTAACAATCCTACCGGGCGGGTTCAAAAACTGGAATTATTGAATCAAATTCCATTGGCATCGTTTCCGCTTAACCGAAGCCAAAAAAATATGACCCATCTCATGCAGTTGGGTCCCTATACAACACGAACACTTGAATACTTTTTTTACTTTCCTCTCAAAGGAAGGTTTGATCATTTCCCTGTCCATGTTTCACGGAATGGCAAGTTGCTTGCCTATGCCAAACCGATTCAATTTAATGTGGTAGATGAATTAACCAAAGTAGATAAAGAGTCATGGATGTGGATTTCGCAAAATGCGAAGACAGACAAGCTGATAAATTATCTGCATAAGAATAATTTAAACCGTCTGGATCTTGGGTTGATTGCCTGGCGCTTGCGCAATGCAGAATTTGCCAATCGAATACTCAAGCTGTTAAGCCTGCGTAATCATTACCACTCAGTGCTTTATTCGTATGCGCTCAAATACAATTACATGAAGCCTGCAGGGGAGTATCTACAGTTTTCAAGGATCGCCTCACGAAGCGGGCTCTATATCAATACACCTTTGTTCGTATTAAACCCTGTAGATCGTTTTAGTTATCAGCATAAAGAATACAGCCCATTGGTCAATGCACGAAACTTCCAGCTGGGTGCAAAACGTAAAATTTTGAATCGTGAATTTCTTGGGCAGTATAACCATTTCATGACTTATTTAATCTATAAGGAAAACTTGAGCCCTGAAGACAAACTGACAATTGCCTATTATATGTTGCTACAGGATCGTATCGAGAAAGGTATCGACATGTTTAAAGCAATCAATAAAAAAGACATTCGAGAGAAACTGCAATACAGTTATATGAAAGCCTATATATACTTCTTCGAGGACAAAGCAAAAGAAGCAGGTCTTGTGGCAGACAAGCTAAAGAACTATCCGGTACTCAAATGGCGCAAACGTTTTCTTGAGGTGCTTTCTCAATCTGCGGAGATTATGAAAAAGGAAATCATTCCACTGGAATTGGATAATCGTGAGCTTATCCAGGAAGATCTGGCTTCGAAAGAAGTCTCAATTGACTTTGCAATTGACGATGCAAAAATTCAGGCAAATGTTTACAACTTAAAGACAGTCGATGTGAGCTATTATCCAATGGATATAGAATTGCTCTTTTCCAGAGCACCGTTTATCCAGCGCATCAATTCACAATTCACAATTATCCAGGCCAAGAAAGTCGAACAACGCAAAGTGGTCGATAATAGAGTGGAATTCAAAATTCCAGCTGCGTTTGCCAAAAGCAATGTGATGATCGAGCTATCTGGTAGTGGTGTGTCCGAATCCAGAGTCTGGTATTCTAACTCTATGAAAGTATCTATCATGAAAAACTACGGTATTCTGCAAGTACTGACAAATAAGAAAAAAGTGCTTAAGAAAGTTTATGTAAAAGTGTATGCAAAATACCACAATGGCAGTGTCAAGTTTCATAAGGATGGTTATACAGATTTGCGGGGGAAATTTGACTACAGTTCTGTAAACACAGGAAACCTGGATAATATCAAGTTATTTTCTTTGCTGATACTGAGTGAAGGAAATGGCGCAATCATTAAAGAAACACCTGCCCCAAAAAAGTAAGGTTTCAATTTGGGATGATTGATTTTTCGACTTTCTCAGCGCTCGAGTCGATATCTTTATAATTTAGGAGATCTGCTGTACTGCTATTTAATCGGGCTATTGTAAGCCATTATTTTGGGCACAATTCAATCCATTTAGATAAAAGATAGATCATGATTTCCTATGGTATTCTGGCAGGTTTCTTAGCAGCAACATTTCAATGTATTGCGTACATTATGTATCGCTCCTACAAAGAGAAACATGCCAGCAGCACATTTAAGTTCTTTGTCTACACACATGTAATTATGGGCCTAATTTGCGGAATTATCCTGCCCTTTATCTGGACAGACAAAGTGCCCCCTTTTGCGAGCTTCAGGTGGCATTTATTCTTTGTATGCGGAACATTCCTATTGGGTCAATTATGTATGATAAACGCGCTAAAAAGCGAAGATTCCTCTAAAATATCGCCGCTTCTTAGTTTTAAGATACTGATTCTTGTTTGCATCAGTCTATTGTTTCTCGGCAAGAGTTACAGCCCTGGGCAATATTGTGCTGTTGCTTTTTGTTTTGGCTCAGGTCTTCTGCTAAATAAAATAAGTGGCGAGCTTGGATTCAAAGCGATGATGCTAACACTTGGTGCATGTTTATTTTTTACATTATCGGATATCGCCATACCTAAATTCGCAAAGTTAGTCTCGGATCTGCCAGTGATACATAATCTCTTCTTCACAACCATTATCAGTTATGTCTGTTGCGGCGTGCTAGTGCTGCCCTTCCTGTTTATCTCCGGCAAGGGAACGAAACAGTTATGGAAAGATGCGATTCCCTATTCATTGACCTGGCTACCTGCCATGCTTTGTTTATTTGCATCCCTTATTTTCCTGGGGCCGGTCTATGCGAACATTGTTCAATCCTCCAGGGGGGTTATCGCCATCCTAATTGGCGGTCTACTGGCAACTTGGGGCTATACCCACCTGGAAACAAAAACAAGCAATACCGTTCTTATTAAGCGGGTTGTGGCAGCAATTATGATCTCACTCGCGGTAATTGGATTTAATCTCTTTCAATAACAAAATAATTAGCCAAATGACTTCTCTAAGTATTGATTCGAAATAAAGTCTTCTCAACTATTTGGATATTTTATGACTGCATATTTACCTCGCTCTATTCGTGAAAAAGGCCGCAAAACGCTGCTTATGATGCAAGTGTTCAATACGGTAACTTTTGCTTTTTCATTTGGAGAAGTGATACTGCTTTTAGCGCTTTTCTATGGAGCTTCGGATACTCAAATGGCATTTATGTTTGCTGGAATTCATTTGTGTGCCTTAGCAAGTATCACTGCGCCCTACTTCTTTAAAAATCGCGATAACTCTGCTGTATGGTTTATGTTCTGGTTCATTCGAAGTTTGATATGCCTCTCCTATCTGTTACTGCCTTTCATAGAAGATGCTGAAATACGAATTTTTATGCTCATTGGTATTTACTACCTTTTCATGTTGTTCAAGTCGATTGGCGGCAGTGCCTGGCTGCCTGCCGTGCGGGTACTCAGTACCGAACGAGAACGCCCGGAATTTATCTCTGATATTTTCAATGTCATTCATGTTCTATTAATTTTTGCAACATTGGTATCCTATTTATTTTTAGAAATCCGTGTCTTCGGATCCGAGCTATCAAATTTTCATGCCCTGATTATTATTGGTGTAATATCTGGCTTATTAGCAAGCTATCAGCTCAATAAACTTCCGCCTACAGGCATGGTCGATGATGCATCCATGTCGGAAACTCTCTCCGTATTTAAACAAATGCTCAAAAACTCTACACAAGTAAAAATAATGCTTATCTGCATGCTGCAAACGGCCGCAATGATCTTACTGGCATATAGTATTAGTTTTTTCCGTAATATTATGGAGCTTAAATCTGAAAAGATTATTTTGCTCACCCTATTCGGTTTAATTTCCGCTACCCTTTGTACAAAATTTATATCCATTTCAGCGGGTCGAATAAATGCCTGGAGCATTTTACTAATTGGAAATATTTCCATGGGGATTGGTGCGGTAATTTTTGCATTTTCTCCAGAGGTCGATGCAAAATACTTTTACTTCTTCATTCCATTGATGATATTTATTTTTGCCGGGCGTTCCGCCGCAATGACAATTTTCAGCCAAATGCAAGCTGATTCAATGACTGAAGGCAAGTCATTGCAAAATACAATCATTTATCAATTATGCACTGCAGTGGCGGGATTATCTGTGCTTCTATTTATCACATGTCTCGAGTACTATCCAGATATTCGCTTGATGGGCAGCAATAATTACAGTGTAATATTTCTCACCAGTGCAGTTCTATGTATTGCTGTTTGTTTTACCAGTTACCGGGTGCATTACAAACATAAGCTCGCCATTAACATAGCGCTGATCAGTCCTCAGAATATTTACATGATGTATCGTCTGCAGCGTTTGCGTGTGGAAGAAGACAGCGGTAGAAAGAATCACATAATGGAAGGATTTTTACGTGAAGGGTCACAAATAAGTAAGCAGCTGATGGATGACTATTTAAAAACGTCCGATGTTCGTAAACGATATGCGGCTCTGCGCTGCATTGTCGATAATCCCAACATGGACTTTTATCCACAAATACTTGTGGAAGCTTTAAGTTCTGAATCACCCATTCAGATAGAGGCCATCACTGCTTTGGGCTTTCTCGATACTACACAGGACAAGGGGCCACTTCTGACGCTTTATAAGGAGGGTGATAATTATCAAAAAGCCATCGTCATTAAAACCCTTCTGCGCCTGGGGCACAAATTTGAGGTGGATGAAGTATTGGATGTATATAAGGCTATCGTCACAAATCGCATGCGCTTACATATCATCATTGGTGCTATTGAAGTAAAACGCCATGATATAATCGAGGCTATTTTACGCTATGAGTTAGACAAGAAACCAGATGCAATCTGGACCCGGGCGATCTTCCATTACACCCTTGAAGTTTATGACAGACGACTGGCGATGGTTGAAATCTTTGATGAAGAGTCGGCATTGCCCGGCCATGGCATTGAAATATTAATTGATTATATGGACAATAGTCTCCCATTCCCTGATGAACAAATTAGTAAACTCCAAGCGCTCTTTATACAAAAAAACATCGACGAAATAAATGCCTTGTTTCGACAAGAGAAATTACCAGAGTGGATGATTGCCTATTCAGTGGAATCTGCCCTCGGACTGCTTTTTCTACATTGCCAGAATAAGGAACAATCAGAAAATAAGTCCTGATTTTTATTTATTATTTTAATATGCCAATTAGCAAATAAAGATTTATAGTAAGATATGCCAAAATACAGTTTATTATTTTTCATTGACCATCTGAAACGTGGAAGCGGCCTGGAGAATTCAGCAATGAACCTCTGCCTTGCGCTCAACGAACGCGGCCATGAAGTGCACGTTTGCTGCAACAGTGCAGATTCACTGGAAGAGTTGGCTGTG
>JABSQK010000449.1 GCA_013215875.1 Lentisphaeria bacterium | reverse complement strand
TTTTTCAGCCACTTGGCCATGGCACCATCCGGGGTCCTTACCAGGTCGTGAGAGTCCAGACAGACAAAATGGATATTGCCATAATCAAAGGAGTAATACGCCTCGGTTCCTGAAGGAAGGCCACCCGACTCACCCTTGCTTGGTAGAACATAGGCATCATAGTAGGGGCCAATTCCCGTCAGGCCTCGTGATGTATAGCCCTCATGATTGCCCATAGCTGGCCAGCAGACAGTGTTTCGCAGCGTGAGATCATAGGGCGAGAAAAAACGCTGTTGAAATTCATGATCCTTACCAGTGTTGTAAGCCATGTCCCCAACATGAACATAAAAATCAAGGGGTTTCTTATGACGTTTAGTAAAATTGACCATGGCATTGTGCACGTCCGCTTGGTCCTGATTTCCTTTGCCTGAATCACCTACCACCCAAAAACGCAGTGGTGTCTTGCTGCCCGCCGGGGGGTGGGTTTTAAATCGGCAGATCTGGCCTCCGGCGATTCTGCGATCGCCATCATAGACAGAATAAAAATATTGGGTGCCTGGTTTAAGTCCAGAAAATTCAGCCTCATACTGCACGATCCCTTTGGGCGCTTTAAATAAATACTTATCACGATCTGAGGCCAAAGTCTTTGCATCCTTGCCATTTCCCTTGTCTTTTTCATAGACTTTTTTCGTTATACGCAGGCCAGACTTTGGTACCTTGGTTTCTGTAGGAGATAAACCAATGCGAATCGATGGCTTTCCTTTGGGTACAATACGCCAAACGACGGTCATACCGTCCGGCTTGCCTTTGGCCAGATAAGGACCCCGTTGATAACGGCGATCAAACTCAAAAATATCCGTGGTGGTGCCAGAGCTTTTCACTGTAACCAGTACCGGGGGTGCCAGATCTATCTGTTCGGTCTGCACCCGTAGGACATTTTTATGTTTGGCCCAGGGGTGGTCTTTAATCCATGTATGGCCATCCGCATGCAGATAAAGCACGGGTTTGGCAAAGGCCTCGGCAGCCGCAAGAAAGGGTTTTGTGAATGCTTCATGGGTATTGTTCAGGTGGGCATGGGCGAAAATTACAAGCGCTCTGGCGTTTGTCTGGTGTTTCTTCAAATTATCAGCCACCCATTTGGCGTTCTGTGGCAAGCGAAGATCCCATTCCTTCTTGTCATGGACTCTACCGCCAGGAAGATTGAGGCCGATAAAGAGTACGCCCTTCCCTAGAAAGGCAAAGTTTTCCGGACGCTTCTTCTGGTAGCTGATGCCCTGTATTTTAGGAAAGGCTTTTGCCGTCCCTTTGGTCCAGCGTTTATGAAAATGCATGAAATACTTCTCCCAAAGTGCCCAGGCTGCATCTGGATCTTTTTTGTCATTCCATTCATTATCACCCGGGATAATAAAGCTTGTCAGCTGAGCCTGCTTCAGTATGTCCGCTACAGTAACATAGCGATCTTCAGTGGCTGGCGTGTATCCGGACATAATGTCACCGAGATGAACCATGAACTCGGCCTCTTTTTTAAGGTTTTCATCGCTGACATAACGGGCGAGATCTCGCTCCTCCTCTGCCTTGTAGGGACCGCAGCCCGTTGCAGAAAATCGAATCTCCTGGTGTTTATCCTCAGCCGAAAGGGAACTTAGGGATAGCAGAAGGAAGCTTGATATCAAGATAGAATGTATCAGATTTGGCACAGATCGTTTCATAAATTATGTCTCCATTTTTGTCTGCTACTTTAACTGGTCTTTGACATTTGTCCATACAGTTAATTCCGAAGCGGGACGTAGGCTCTTTGTCTTCTCAGACAGGGGGTCCCGAAGCGGGACAGCTCTTAGTCTTCCCAGAGGGCATAAGGAGAGAACAGAGAGCTTGCGAACAAAGACAGCATGAAATGCTGAGCCATAGGCGTTCAATTCTCCTTATGAATCCCCAATTTCCTACGATGCATGCATCGTAGGAAGATATATAGTATCATGTAATTTGGGGAGTCCAGAGGCTGACTCCAGTCTCTGGCCGCCGGAGGCACATCTATCTCTTCCCAGGCAAATCCCATCATGGTATTATTAATTCCGGCAAATGGATTTCCTTTAGCTTAATATGTTTAAATTTTTTCATACACTCTTTGTAATCGGCAATCGATTTTTTGTCTTTGGGGTATTGCAGTGTATCAGTGACTAAACTAATAGGCAGATCAATAATATTTGGAATAAAGAAAATTACCCAGGGTAAAATTTTATCCCCTGCTCTATAACCAAACAACATATTCCAGTTCAAGCGAGTCGCAGGATAAGTATTGTGTGTAACACCATCACTTCTGCCATCGCTATCACGATCAACACATGGATATTCTAAATTTTTTAAATCCATAGGATGAACCCGTGAAAAATGAGATGCACAGGAACTCATCAATACACATACTATTATTAAGTAAAAACTACGCTTCATCTTTTTATTCTCACTTCTTCTCTTTTTTGGAATCATACTCTTTCCAGAATTTCTCTACAGGAATATAATTTATTTTTTTCAATGTTTTTTTGTCTCGTAGAGATTCAAAGCCGGGCGTGCTAATATCTAAATCAATCTGAATAAGCGGCATACCTATTAAAGCATCTAACGATGTTAACTTACTTTCATATATAAACAGTTTTTCCAGCGGTATACCTTTTAATGCAGCAATATCAGTAATATTATGTATTTGCAAATAAATGCGATTATACTTGATATCAAGCCTCATTTTTTTCGCCTTGGGGTTCTCTTTTGTAAATTGGTCAATTTTAGCCTGGTATTTCTTTTTAAATTTACGGAATTTCCAAAATTCTTTTTGGCTCTTTGAATTAATTGAAGTTAGCTCTTTCATTGTACGTAGTAATTCTATACCTTTAGCTGTTGCAGGCAGACCCAATTCCATTAATGGCATACCTTTTAACACACTGATATCTTCGACTTGGGTACCATTACGGTGGCGATTGCAGAAAACAAATAACGAACCACTTAACAACTCACCTTCGAAAGATTGCTCCACCAGCATCGATAAGCCACCAATACTTTTTCGCATATCAGTT
>JABSQK010000448.1 GCA_013215875.1 Lentisphaeria bacterium | reverse complement strand
TATATCCATTAGCTTACCCTTACGTCTCAGCACACCGTCGAGTACTTCACCCTCAACATACGAGATGGCCAGATAATGTATATCGCCGGAAACACCTGCCTGATAAGCAGTAATAATATTCGGGTGAGATAATTTTCCTGCGATATGCGCTTCCTGCATAAAACGCTCAAGAAATTCAGCGTCGGAGACAAGGTCGGGGGAGAGTATTTTTAATGCTACATCGCGCTGGATGGATTCCTGAACAGCCAGCCAAACTTCGCCCATCCCACCGATGCCAAGACGTTTTTTTATGGTGAAATCGCCAATGACCTGGCCGACAACCACACCGTAGGGAGGCACCTTTAAATCATACTGACAAACCGAACACACGTCTCCCTTGCCGACTCTAGACAGACTGGCTTTCTGGCTACTCGCGCACTTTGGGCAACTGAATTCTACTTCATCCATTTATACGCCTCTAAATAGATAAATTATAGCAAAAACAAAACGATAATCAATATCACTACGCTCATTTTCTCGAATTTAAGCCGGCAGTTTATCACGAATTGAGAGTTAGCTGTTCAAAACCCGGGCTGCGAACTCGTTCAGAGCCTATTTTGAAATCGATGCTTTTTTTGCCGAGTGCATTCAGTATGGATTTTTCCAGAGGTGTATAAGCGCCATCTTGACGGTTAAATTTCATTGGGTTTACCAGCGATATGACCTTATTATTCATATAGCGTATGCGTCCGGATGGATTTGCTGAACCTGTGTGCAGGGTGAATGGGTGTATAATGACAATATCGCCCTGCTCAGCCGTCATTTCGCGAAAATTGCTGCACCTGTGTATTTCCTTAGCCCATGGGTGATTATGTGGTAAACCTTCTGGGTGATTTAAGAGAAGTTTGCAAATCGGCTCTACTGAGTCCGGTGCAAAAAAGGTTCCGCCACTTTTTGGTAATATGTCTCGCCAAATAACCATGACGAGTAGTGCTTGTTCAGGACTATCAAGAAAATGTTTAAAAAACCAGCCATCTTTATGCCATCCAGTACTGTTTTGTGAAGGTCCTTGCCATGGCTCATTTGCCCGTACGTTGGCATTAATATTAAAGCCATTACTGAATTGCCTGGTACGTGTGTCAATCGCATCCGGACCTCCGAGCAGGCGGCAAATTATATCCCATGTGAATGGTGCAACAGTCTCGATGTTTATATTTCTATCTCCAGAATTTAAAGAATTTATTTCATCTGACCAGCTTTCGGGGTCTGACTCATCAATTTGTAGCAGGTTTTTAATACTATATTGAACCCACTCTTCGGCAAAATCTTTATCTAAAGCATTTTTTATATGCAAAAAATTTTGTGCAAGAAACAATGCTTCCGCCTCATCTAAAGTCATTTTTAGAGCTCTCCTTTCTATGGCAATACATAAACGAGATGAGCGTAAATAGCAAGAAATATTTGAAAAATTAAGCTGTGTGAATCGGTCAATTGCAGTTTGACGAGCTCTAAAGGAACAGCTAGACTATAAGACGATAAATACTGGATAAAAGATGTCTGAAGAAAGCAATAATCAGAAAAAACTGAAAGCGTTAAAAAAGAATCGT
>JABSQK010000447.1 GCA_013215875.1 Lentisphaeria bacterium | reverse complement strand
GAGTACCTGAATGTGCATGTCGCATGTATCTGCCTCGTGAGTGATAAGGATAGTAACATATTAAATCTTGCAAGTTCATACGCGTATACGCGGCGAAAAAATATTTCTAATAATATCCTGGTTGGTGAGGGTCTGGTTGGGCAGGCAGCGCTCGAAAAAAAGCAAATAGTCGTGAGTAATGTTCCGGATGATTACATGAAGATTTCTTCTAGTCTTGGCGAATCAAAACCAAACTTTATCGTCCTAAGCCCTGTTCTGCATGAAGATGAATTACTCGGTGTAATAGAAACAGGGTTTATTGACGAAGTGATGAATGTGGAATTGGAATATCTTGAACAATCTGCAGAAATTATCGCCAACAGCTTACGTATGGCAAAAAATCAGGAAGATATTTCCAAGGCCTTAGCAAATTCTCAAATGCTTTCAAACGACCTCCAAATCCATCAAAATGAGCTTCAAGTTTCCAATGATGAACTTGCATCACAATCAACACGGCTGAAAAAGTCAGAAGAGAAACTCCAAGTTTCCAATGACGAGCTGGTTGATAGACAAATTGCCATGCAGGAGCAGGCATCGATTCTCGAACAATCGTCATTTGAGTTGGAAGAACGCTCAAAGGAATTGGCACTGGCAAGTAAATACAAATCTGAATTCCTTGCAAATATGTCACATGAATTGCGCACACCGCTAAATAGCTTCCTGCTTCTATCCAAAAACCTCTCTCAAAATAAAAAGGGGAATCTTGATGAAGAGCAGGTGGAAGATCTCAATATTATCTATGAGTGTGGAACAGATCTTTTATTATTAATAAATGACATAATGGATTTATCAAAAGTGGAAGCTGGCAAGCTCGGTGTAACAATTGAGCACATTAGTTTGCAAAATATTTGTGATAATATGAAGGCCCTATTTAAAGCATCCGCACGTGATAAAAGTCTCAAATTCGAAACGACGGTCTACCCTGGAATTACTAAAACTATCGAATCGGATTCACAGAGACTCGAACAGATTCTTAAAAATTTCTTATCCAATGCTTTTAAGTTTACCTCTGAAGGATCTATAAAATTGACCGTGCATCAGCCAGATGATGAGATACACTTTAAGACATCAAATCTCAGTTTAGACAGTTGCATCGCACTATCTGTGACCGATACGGGTATAGGTATACCGCAAGAGAAACAACGTGAAATTTTTGAAGCTTTTCAGCAGGAGGACGGATCCACGAGTCGTAATTATGGCGGTACCGGGCTTGGCCTGACTATTTCCCGTGAACTTACAAAATTGCTTGGCGGTGAAATACAACTCAAAAGTACGGCCGGAAAAGGCAGCACATTTACACTTTATATACCATTAAAATATAGTGATGCTAAAGAGAATGAAAATGATGATGAAGAAGATGAAGATGATGCATCCTTTTTTGATGTTCCAAAAACGGAGGACGAGATAGAACCTCATGCAATCCTGCCCTCTGAAACAGACGATCTAACCGCATCACGGAATCATCGATTTGTATTAGATGACCGAACACATATGAATTCAGGCAATGAGCATATTCTCATTATAGAAGATGATGAGAAATTTGCTAAAATCCTGCTAAAGATCGTGCATCAGAATGGTTCACAAGCCCTTGTTGCAGAAACTGGCAGAGAGGGGCTTTACCTTGCTCTTGAGCATATGCCCAAGGGAATATTCCTCGATATGGGATTGCCCGATATGGATGGACAGGCAGTACTCGAGCAACTAAAATTTCACATGGATACCAAGCACATACCTGTGCATATTATTACCGGCCTTGAAAATACAATGGAACCCTTACAGACAGGGGCAATTGGGATTTTAACAAAACCTGTCGACGATACAGATATCTGTGAAATCCTGGATAAGATAAAGAGCATCAACAACCGGGATGTTAAACACGCACTTATCGTCGCTGAGGAAAGTAAGCAAACGAAAATTAGTGATCTCATCGCTAACAAAGGAGTTACTATTTCGTGCTGTGCCACCGGTAAAGAAGTAATTGGAAAAATAACAGATAAAACATATGACTGCATTATCCTTGAAACAGTATTAGCGGATATGACAAGTTTTGAATTACTAGAAACACTTCGCTCCCAGAACGAGCTCAAATTACCCCCCGTGATTCTATATAAGGATGGGGAACTACTAAGCCAGGTTGAGCAAATTGAATTCGATAAATATCAATCCTCTATGGTTTTAGAATCTGCCGCTACACCAGATATCTTACTCGATGAAGCGATGATTTTCATGCACAGTCTGAGCACTACTTTATCAGT
>JABSQK010000446.1 GCA_013215875.1 Lentisphaeria bacterium | reverse complement strand
GACCACGATCGCATGGAATAGCGGCTGCAGCAATGAGTTTTACTTCGTCATCTTCGAGTACTTCCTCTTTACAGGATGCAATAGTGACTTGATCGTAAGCTGCTTTGAAACTTGCCAATTTTTCCGGATCCGGATCCCATACAGATTTCAGTGTGGCTCCCGCTTCTAATAGCCCATTTGTTTGTCCATTGATATGCCCATGGTCGAGACCAATAACACTGAAAACAAATTCGCCCGGACCTACTACTGCATTCGCTTCCCCTTTGGGGGCATAGTTCATTCCATCAGACATTTATAAAGACCTTTTCTTATTAGCTACCGATTTCAATGAGGAGATCGCCAGATGCAACCTGACTACCCGCTTTCACAAGGACCTGTAAAATTGTTCCTTCGACTTCGGCATAAATTGTTGTTTCCATTTTCATCGCTTCAAGGGTAAGTAGTTTATCGCCTTTGCTGATTTTGTCGCCGACTTCAATAGCAACATTCACACACATACCCGGCATACTAGAGCCGACATGCCCGGTATTTGCCGGGTCTGCTTTTACGCTCTCTGAGCCAGGTGCATCCAATGATACATCTGTAATCGTCACTTCACGGGGTTGTCCATTTAATTCAAAGAAAACCGTACGGCTACCTTCCACACTGGCATCGCCAACGGCGAGAAATTTAATGATCAGTGTTTTACCTTTTTCGATATCGACGGCTATTTCTTCACCCGGCTCCAGACCATAAAAGAAAACAGGTGTGGGGAGATGGCTGGTATCTTCATATTTCACAACATGTGCAGCAAAATCTTCAAAGACCTTAGGATACAGCAAATAGGCGATCACTTCCTGATCGTTTGGCTCGCGCTTGAGAAATTTCTTAACTGACTTTTTTGCTTTTGTAAAATCGGCCTTTGGCAGTGTGGCTCCGGGACGTCCCTTCATGGGTTTTTCACCACGTAGAATTCGCTTCTGTACCTTCTTGGGAAATCCGCCAACGGGTTTGCCCATCATGCCACCAATAAGATCGATAACAGAGGCGGGGAAAGCCAGTTCACGACTTTCGTCTAAAACATCTGCTGATGTCAGGTCATTAGCTACCATGAATAAGGCCATATCGCCAACTGCTTTTGAAGTGGGTGTCACTTTTACAATATCACCGAAAAGCTGATTCACTTCTGCATAGACATCACATACACGCGTCCACTGATCAGACAGCCCAAGCGCCCTCGCCTGCTGGTATAAATTTGTATATTGACCACCCGGCATTTCATGTTTGTAGAGGTCGCCAGACGCCGGAAGTACTTCACATTGGAATGGTGTATAGAAACCGAGTACCGAACGCCAGTAGTCGGCAATCGCATCAATGGATTCAATATTGAGATCTGTTTTGCGTTTACCAAATCGCATTGCTTCGGCAATGGTATTCATATTTGGCTGTGATGTACCGCCCGACCATGGTGCCATTGCAGCATCGGCTATATCGAGTTTTACATCTGCAGCATTCATGATTGCGCCTGCCTGTATACCTGCAGTATCATGAGTATGAAAATGAATCGGTATACCAATTTCTTGTTTGAGTGTTTTTACAAGAACGCGTGCTGCTTCCGGTTTACAAAGTCCAGCCATGTCCTTAATTGCCAGAATATGGGCACCCATATTTTCCAGTTCTTTTGCCAGATTGACATAATACTTTAAATCGTATTTTGTACGTTTTGGATCCAAAATATCGCCGGAGTAACAAATGGATGCTTCACAGATTGCGCCAGTTTTTATGACTTCGTTCATGGCGACTTTCATATTTGGTATCCAGTTCAAAGCATCAAATACGCGGAAGACATCCACACCAGCAGCGGCGGCTTCCTGGACAAATGATTTTACCACATTGTCGGGATAGTTTGTATAACCTACTGCATTCGAGGCACGGATTAGCATTTGAAACAGAATGTTGGGTGCTTTCTCGCGCATTTCTGCTAAACGTTGCCAGGGCGATTCTTTAAGGAAGCGCATGGTCGTATCAAAGGTTGCACCGCCCCACATTTCCAGCGAAAACATTTGCGGGCATGTACGGGCATAGGCTTCGGTAATCTTTACCAGATCGAACGTTCGCACCCGGGTCGCCAACAAAGACTGCTGGGCATCGCGAAAAGTCGTATCGGTAAACATCAATTGTTTTTGTTTGAGTATCCAATCGCTAAATTTTTCTGCACCGAGTTCGAGGAAAATATCGCGTGTTCCCCTGGGCAGTTTTCCTTT
>JABSQK010000445.1 GCA_013215875.1 Lentisphaeria bacterium | reverse complement strand
TATTTGGAATGAAGATATGTCAGACTGGCAAAGCCTTGCCACATATAATGAAGAAAACAATATAGATGACCCCAAAGATACTGCAGCTGGTGTAGAGGACCCTGAATTAAAGGAAGGTGAAGATTATAAAATATCGATAGCGACATCTCAATGTACACAATGCGGGGAGATGGTTCCGGAAAATGATTTGATTACATATAATGATCTCATTGTATGTATCAGTTGTAAACCTGAATTCATGCAGAAAGTGCGTGAAGGTATACGTGTAAAAAGTCGCATAAAAAAGAAGAGACAGACGTTGGAGCAGGGCAATTCATATGCCTTAGCGGGTTTGATTTTAGCTATTTTATCCATTTTTATATCATTCTGTTGCTGCTGCCCAATACCATCTTGGATCTTCGGTATCGTTTTTTCATTATTAGGGCTAATTTTTTCAATTTTAGGACTAAATTTTTCCAATAAAAATGAAGGAAATGGAAAAGCAATGGCTATCACAGGTTTGGTCGTATCGTCGATTGTCCTAATTATATTTGTATTAATAGTCGCATTGATAATATTTTCTTGATGAATAAACAATTAAAAAGATGTCCGAAATGTCTGAAAGATTTGACAAATGAAAATCTTTCAGCAGAGATAGACTATTGCCCAAAATGCAATGTCGGGCTGGATATATATATCTTTTCGGCGGCATTTAGGGATAATAAAGTTGAGTCTGCGGCTGCTATACCCGAAGATGGTGGTGCAAGTTGTTTTTATCATGAAGAAAAGAAAGCCGAATTACTTTGCGACCGCTGTGGTAAATTTATCTGCCTCTTATGTGATATAAATCTTGGCGACCAGCATGTATGCCCCAATTGCCTGCAATACAACGTAAAAGAAGATGGAGAAGATTTTGTCAAACAGCGCACCTTGTATCACAAACTGTCATTATTTTTTGCTGTACTATCAATGTGCGGTGGCATAACGGTGATACCTGCATTATATTATTCCATACGTTATTTTAAGGCAGATGGCGGCCTGGTTAATCCACGTTCTGGATGGCATGCCACATGCCATTGCATTACATTTTTAGTCGCATTAGTATGGATTTGCATTTGGGGATATTGGGGATTAATCGTTCTACTTGAAATGCTGAAAGGATAATTGAATGGATAATTATCATAAATTAGTCAGAGATAAGAAAAACCTTTTACAGGCATTTAAATTATACCGCACAGATGATTACCTTCTACTTATAGATACAGTATGGGCAAGTGAAAATTATAAACGTATTTATTTTAAGGATATTGAGGGTGTACACGTTCACCATACAAACGGCTATTTATTTGTGCTATTTCTCCACTTGGCTCTAATGGCATTGTTTGCTATGATCTCCTCGGCATTATTTTTCTCCCCGTCTATGTTCAAATTCATTTTTTTCTCTCTCATAGGTATAATTCCATTTATTATGACAGCATTTGCATTTGTGCGTAATTTGGTAAAAGGCAAAATGTGTAAAGTCTATGTCTATTCAGCTGTTCAAAGATTGCATCTTCGCAATGTTGACCGGGTCGACATGGTCGATAAATTCCTTGAAGATATTTCTCCATTTATTGAAAAGACCCAAGGTGAATCAGTGGATGTTAAAGCCATGTTGGATAATGAAAAATCGGATGCTAATTCAAGCCACGTCAACGAAGCGGAAAATTCAAGTCTCGCCAACGAAGCGGGATTCGAGGTGAAAACTGAAATGTCTCCTGTCGATAGACCTGTTGATAAAGGTTTTAATCCTCCCGGCAGCACTGAGGAAGAGAAAGATAAATGGAATTAAATCAACAGCGCTGTATCAATCATGAGCAAAGGGATGCGGTTGGAAGATGCCCGGAGTGCAAAAACTTTTTTTGCATGGAATGTATCACAGAATATGAAACACGAATCCTCTGCACAGCGTGCCTGAAAAAAGAAATCAGCCAGGAAAAAGCGGCTAAGCGACCAGGGATAAACATTGACCCGTTCCTTCAAGCAGTACAGATTGTTTTTGGCATATGTTTTCTTATCGCCAGTTTTTGGATAATGGGGCAGTGCTTACAGATCGTTTTAGATCCTGAATATCAAAGCGAAATTAAGTTTGAAGACTAGAGATGGCAGATAAGAAGAAAAAATCAGTTAAAAAGAAAACGAAAAGCAAAAGGAAAATAAAAACCTTTGGCCCTGTGCAGTTAATGGATGAAGCGGTATTGCTTTTAAAACAAATTCCCATCGGACACTTTATTATATATTATCTCGGAACACTGCCTTTCATTATCGTGTTTTTATATTTTTGGATTGACCAAAGCATCGGCAACTTTGCAGATGAACACGCTCTTTTAGGCGCAGTGGTCCTCGCAGTACTATATCTCTTTATGAAGGTTCTCCAGGCAAATTTCTGTGCACTAATGTACAATAAGATATGTGGTATGAATGAAAAAATACCCTGGAGTAAGCAATCCGAAATTGTAGTTACACAATGTATCTGTCAGCCTATTTGTCTGGTATTGACTGTGCTGACATTTTTTACCTTTTTCCTCACACCCGTATTTATGGCATTTTCAAATTCCTTATTAGTATTTTCTGCCACAGGATTATCACATAGAGAAGCTACAAAAAAAGCACGTAGTCACTCTGTGCTTAGATATGACCAAAACGTATGTTCGTATTTATTTATATGTCTGATTATTCTGCTGATTGTGGTAAATTGCCTTTTACTTTTATTCTTTCTTCCCATGCTAATCAAAGCTGTTTTGGACAGCCAGCACATTTTAGTTCAAAACCCGCAAATGATATGGAATATTGGATTTCTTAATATGACTGTGTTGATTAGTACGCTCTTATATATAGTCTTCGATCCATATATAAAAGCACTATATGTGATACGTATTTTTTATATTGAATCAAAAAATAATGCAGGTGATTTACTCGAAGAACTACGCGCGATAAGAGCCGTTCGTCCCCAGGCGAAGCCAGGCAAAGCATTGATGCTACTTTTGTTTTGCTTTTTTATGATCAATTCAGATTTACAGGCGAGTCAAGCAGAAAATCGCTTCGACGATGCAATAGATAAAACAATGAGCGAAACAGAGTTTTCCTGGCGCATGCCAAAAGAATTAACTATTCCCGATGAAAATCTTAAGCCTCTTGAACGGTTTGTTGAAACAATTAACAAAGCAGTGAAAGGCTTTGTTTCATCAATCGGTGATTTGTTGGAATCGATTGTCAATTGGATCTCAAGTCTATTTCCTAAAACTGCACCAACTACCACCGGCAGTTGGTTCAAGAATATCAATTTCCAAGCGATACTAATGATTGTCTTTTATATTGTTTTATTTTTGCTTCTCGGTTTTCTCGTTTTTGTTCTATTAAAAATTATCAACAAATATAAAAAATCACCAAAAGAAACTAAAGCGCATGACTTTGTACATACAGAGCGCCCGGACTTAATGGATGAGGCGGTTACCGCTGACGAATTGGCTGATGATCAATGGATGATTATGGCTGATGAAAAAATGAATGATGGCGAGTACCTTCTGGCCTTACGTGCGATGTATCTATCGTTGCTTTCCGGGCTTGGCGAAAGAGGCTTTATCCGCATACGAAAATTTAAATCAAATAAAGATTACTGCAAGGAGATAGACCGTCGTGCACGCTCGGTCCCCAGGCTAATGGAAATCTTTTCAGAAAATGTTCTTGTGTTTGAAGAAAGCTGGTACGGCTTATATACTGTGGATAAATCGATCCTCTTGGACTTCAGGAAAAATATTGAGAAAATAAGGCAAAGAACACATGACTCGTAAAACTCAATTTTTAATTGCCATAGGGGGTCTAGCTGCATTTATATTTGCAGTCTATCAGATTTACATTATGCGTTTTGGTGGGATTTATGAGAACCATTCAAGCCACCTGGCCAATCCTAGAGGTCTGAAAGGATTGTATCGCACCGTTGAACGAGTAGGTGATATGTCTATATCAAGAAACTTCTATCCACTTAACAAAATAAATCCCTCTCAAAAGAGCTGTATCATTATCGCTGGAGTTACAGACAAGCTCGCGACAAAATATCTGAATACCACGGAAACTGATAACGATGTAGACAAACTCTATAGTTTAGCGGAAGACGGACACAGGGTGATTATTGCATTTAGTCTTAAAAAACTACCCAGGGAGGGTGGTGTTTTTAACGCGGCTCCAAATGTTTCAAGTGGCATCGATTCTTTCCGTTCATGGGGAATCGATTATCAACGCTTTCATTTAGACCATGACAAAGAAGTGAACAGCTTTAACCCCAAGTATGTTAAATTTACGAAAGCATCTGGTGAATCGGAAGAACTCGAATGGCTCGATCATTGCTCATTTGAAATCGTGCATCCGGATTGGCAGCCAATAGTCACATACACTGAAAATGGCATCCAGCACAATCTCATTATTGAACGACAGGTAGGTGAGGGATCCATTGTACTTATGTCGGGTACCTATCCTCTAACGAATGCATCTCTCAGGTTTAACAACCATGGTTCTTTCTTAGCTTACTTATTTCAGGATTATAGCACTGTGATCATTGATGAATTTCATCTTGGCGAACTGGTTAACCCGGGCATGATTACCCTGCTTAAAGCGTATAAATTATATGGCTTTGTCATCGCTGTGCTCATCGTTTCATTTCTCTATGTGTGGAAATCTATCTTTCTCATTATGCCTGCTCCTGACGATTTTGAAGTGCATGGAAATGTGGAACTTTCGACACATGACGACCAGATAAATGGCTATTACCTGCTCTTAAGGAATGCGCTGAAATCTGATAAACTTTTACCTACCTGCTATCAGGAATGGCGCAAAAGCTATCTGTATATTAAGTCGGACGAATTTAATGAAAAAGTAGAACGAATCGAATTTATAGTCGATGATGAAGAAATAAATCGCGACCCAAAATTAATTATTGATGCATATCGGAAAATTTCAGATATTCTTCACAACCAATAAAGGAACGATCGAATGGATAAGGATAAAGACAAACTTTTAGAAGTACTTGAACGCACCAGGGCTGAGATTGCCAAAGTTATTATTGGGCAGGAAGCAGTGATAGACCAATGCCTCATTGCTGTTTTTACAGGACAACATGTTCTTATTGAGGGCGTACCGGGTGTCGCAAAAACACTGCTTGTACGTACCCTTGCACATGTTCTGGGTGTGGAATTCAACCGTATACAGTTTACCCCCGACCTTATGCCGGCAGATATCACTGGAACAAATATTTATAATATGAAACAAAATGAGTTTCAGCTGGTGAAAGGACCGGTATTTACCACCTTTCTACTTGCCGATGAAATAAACCGTGCGCCGGCAAAAACACAGAGTGCATTGCTGCAGGCCATGCAGGAAAGAAAAGTCAGTATCGACCGCGATACCCATGAACTGTCACCGTCATTTTCCGTTTTTGCGACTCAAAATCCTGTGGAATATGAAGGCACCTATCCTTTACCTGAAGCACAAAAAGACCGTTTTATGCTCAAGGTAAATATGCCGCTTCCTACAAAGGAAGAAGAGCTCGAGCTGGTCAATCGCATGTTGAAAGGAGAGTCCCCTGAAGATGTGCTCAATAACGGTGGCTTGAAAGCGGTTATCGATGAAGCAGATATAAAATTATATCGCGATGTATTGAACTCGCTTACCATTCGTGAAGAGCTCATTAGTTATATTCTTGAGATCGTCCATGCGACGCGAAATTACAACAGTGTTCTCGTCGGTGCCGGGCCTCGCGCCACACAGTCTCTATTACGGGCAAGTCAGGCGATGGCAGCCTTGTCTGCCAGAGATTATGTCAGCCCGGACGATATTAAGGAAATGGTTATTCCTGTACTTCAGCACCGCATTATCCTCAGGCCTGAATTCGAAATTGAAGGCTTGACTGTAAGCGATGTAATACAATCAATAATAGAGGATATTGCTGTTCCCAGATGATTGCACCACGTAATAAATTTATTGTATTTGCAGCGATTACATTGTGTACAACTGCACTCTTTTCGTTTTTGAGTCAGGACTTGTCAGTGTCGATTGGCATCGCCTTCCTGCTACTTGTCTTCTTTGCTGTTTTAGATTTATTCTTATCGCAAGGCTGCTTTAAGGGATTGTCCATCGAATTACCAGAGATGCATCAGTTTTCCGCAGGTACGGAGAAGGCATTTATTATTAAAATCCTGAATCCTGAAATGCTTGAATCAAATATTCGCATCGCCTTAGATTTTCCACGCTATATCAAAAGCCCGCTGGAACATATGGATATCGAATTGCTTGCTGATAATGCAAAAGTCTCCTATGAGTGGCCTGTATTTTCTGAAAAACGCGGTGAATACCTTGTCCACTATGTATACACAGAACGAAAATCTAAGCTTGGTTTCTTTGATATGAGAAAACGCTTCGAAACTAAGATGCTGTTGAGAGCCTATCCAGACCTGTCTGTCGACCGCAAATCTGTCGCGGCATTATTTTTAAATAGTGGAAATATTGGTATACATACACAACGGATAATCGGCAAGGGCCGGGATTTTGAAAAATTAAGAGAATATGTCCCCGGCGATTCCTATGAAGATATTCATTGGAAAGCCACAGCCAAGCGCGGTGTACCCATTACGAAAGTGTATCAAATTGAACGAACCCAGGAAGTCTATCTTATTATCGATTCGTCGCGTTTGAGTGCACTGGAAGTGCCGATGAAACACGGGGAGAACACAATTTACCACAGCAAGTTCGAACGCTATATCAATGCCGCCCTGGTGATGGCAATGGCCGCAGAAAAACAGCGCGATAATTTTGGCATCATTTTATTTGACCGAAAAGTTACAAAATTTATTCGTGCAAAAAATGGCAGCGCTCATTACAATACCTGCCGTGACGCACTATTTACCAAGGAACCGGAATTATCTACCCCGGATTATGACGAGCTTTGCAGTTTTATTCGATCGCGCCTGACAAAACGCGCCCTGTTATTTTTTCTCACAGATCTAAACGATCCCATATTATCTGAAAGCTTCATAAAAAATATACAGCTTATTTCCAAACAACATCTGGTTATTGTTAATCAAATAGCAGACGACAATGTCAAACGTTTATTTTCCAGCTCGGAAATAAGCCGCCTGTCCGAGATCTATCATAGCCTGGGTTCCCATGACTCCTGGATGGCCCTTGAAGAATTATCAAAGAACCTAAAACGCTTCGGCATACGCTTTAATCTATTAAAAAATGAAGAACTTTGTGTCGATCTGATAAACCAGTATTTGCTTGTGAAGCAAAGGCAGCTTATATGATTATTGATTTAGATAAATTTGTCCGGGAAGAACGCCAATACTGGAATGAACTTGAAAAACTTCTCGTCCGTGGAGCCGGTAAAAATAAAACACTGGAAGATGTCCGGCGCTTTCACTATCTTTATAAACGCGCCAGTTCAGACCTGGGTAAGGTGCAGACATTTGCCGCCAGCGATGAGCTTATAGGCTACCTGGAACAACTCGTTAGTCAGGCCTATTACCAAATACACCGGCGGCGGGAAAAACAAAAATTTCTGATCGGCTATTGGTTCAGCCATACAGTACCACAGGCATTTAGAAATAACTTGAAATATTTCATTCTCTCTTTAAGTATCAGTTTTGCCGGGGCATTATTCGGCGGCTTTTTAATGATCATAGATGAAAATGCCAAGGCGCATGTATTACCTGCAATGTTTGCCAACCTCAATGAAAAACCATCGGAACGTGTCGCGAGAGATGAGCAAAACATGCGGTCCATGAGCAATGATGAGTATATGAGCGGGAAAGTCGGAATGACTGGATTTTATTTGATAAATAATTCCCGTGTGTCATTTCTTACTGTGGCTACAGGATTTACCATTCTCGGTACAATCATAGCACTCTTTTTCAATGGGATATTACTTGGGGTAGTCGTTATCGATTATATTGTCGATGGCCAGGGTGTATTTGTCAGTGCCTGGTTGCTGCCACATGGTTCAGTTGAACTGTCGGCAATTTTTATTGCCGGCCAGTGTGGTATCATGATTGCCCATGCAATGTTGGGGACAGGAGTGCGCAAAAGCTTTCTCGAACGGTTCAAAGCAATTCGCCAGGATCTCTCAAATCTTATAGGACTGATTATCATACTGATTTTCATGGCGGCATTCATAGAATCATGGTTTTCACAATTACACCAACCAATGCTCAATTACTATTTTAAAATTGCTGTTGGTTTAGTATTACTGACTGGCTTGTACCTTTGGCTTTTTCTATCAGGAAGAAAAGAAAAAGTTTCTTTAGGAGATGACTAATGCGCAAACGCTATGTTTATCAATATATTCAAACACCCGAGGGTGTACGTTTCTCCTTTCAACTTGCAGGTCCTGTAAAACGCATGATGGCAATGTTCCTCGATTTACTTATCTCACTGGCGGTAATCGGAATCGTTCTATCTGCTATAGCATTCGTAATAATCATCCTTGGTATAGCAGGCCTGATCACTGGATTTAACTTATTTTTATTAATTTTTGAATCGGTCCTTACAAGTACACTCATTGCCATTTACGTGTGGATTCACGCCTATTTTATAGTCTTGGAGTGGTATTGGCATGGACAAACAATTGGTAAGAAAGCCTTTGGAATTAAGGTGGTGGATATACAAGGCTATCCGCTGCGCTTCTCACAGGTGTTTATGAGAAATATATTGCGCATAGTAGATAATGCCCCAATTTTGATGATGGCCGGCTCCTATTTTTTAGGCGGCATTGTCATGCTCTGCAGTAGGCGTTACCAGCGCCTTGGCGATATGGGGGCAGGGACTATTGTTATAGATGTAAATAAGAGCGCAGTAGATTATAGCAACAGTGGAATAAAGAATGAACGCTATAATTCATTATTCGAGTTTCCTCACCTGGTTGCCCGCTTGCGGCAGGAAACAGATGCCCGAGAGGCAAACATCGCTATGCAGGCATTGCTCAGAGCACCCGATCTGGAGACCAAGGCCAGCTGGGATTTATTTGAAGAACTCTCATTACACTTTCAGGAAAAAGTGAAATTTCCAGATGACTTAATTCAGGATTTATCTGCCGAGCAATTCATTCGAAATATTGTCGATGTTTTATACAGTACAAAAGTAGGCAATCAAAAAATTGCCCAAACCCTCGACCTCGATTTACTCGAAGAAAAAGTATAAGAGTTAGGTACTTTTTTCCACGTAGCGATTCGGGGACTTCTCAGGATCAAATTCACCCTCGATGATTAGCTCACCATCAAAGGTATAGATTGGCCAATCCGGGTAGGGCCAGGTTTCTATTGAAGATGAGCGTATATAATGATTGGCCATGACAAAACGGGATGAACCGGGTTCTTCAATGGGCAATCCCTGATGAATGGTTGTTCCATCAAAAAATACGACATCGCCTTTTTTGGCAATAACCACCACGTCTTCCATACCATTCCTGGCATTTTCTTCATGTACGTCGATAACAGCGTCGCTATAACGACCGCCAATGGAAAAATCCTGACCATGGGGGTGGTCCAGTTCTTTGGCACTGACCATGTGCCCTTTGTGAGAGCCTTTTTGTACACCGATGGTGCCATTCCGTAAACTGACATCTTCAAAGGCAACCCAAGCCGACATGCACTGGGGAAGATAATAATTATCCTGATGCCTGCCCTGTTGAGAGCCCTCAAAGAAAAACATTGTCTGTATGCCACATCCTGGTTCGCCAAAACATTGAGCAATCGATTCACCCAGGCGTTTATCAAGTAGTAATGATCGTGCTCTGGGATCCCAAAAATGTTGGTTCATGGTACGATGCCTGCCATCATCCTCGCGTTTGCTAAACCCATCAATGACAATTTCACCGTTTTTTAATTTCAGCATGTAGTCTATAAATTCATCAGACTCTTCATGAGTAAATACTTCAGATTCGATGATGTACCCGTTTTCTCTGTATGAAGCGACTTGCTCTTCACTTAACATAATTCTCTTTCCTTGTAATCATTTTTCCTTTATTGCCTTCAGGCGTACCGCTTGTTTCGTATCCCATTTACGAATACTGAGAAATTCTTCAAGCGCGGCTTTGGCATCTTTCGACTGATTCAGAGCCTCATATATATAACTTTGCCTTAGAAGAATTTCAGCTTTCACATTTTTTAACTTACCATAATAATAGAGATTATCCTGCAGTTCTTTGATATGTTTCAATAAATCTCTGCAGCGTTTTACATTTTTTACTTTAGGATCCTTAGCAATTGCATAAACTTTAGCAAGTTCAGTGAGTGCGACTGCATCCCTTGGGGTAAGCTTAATTTGTAAGATAAGGTATTTTACTGCATCTGCCCAGCGTTCCTGTTTTACTGCCAGAGAAGCCTGAAGGCGTAGGACACCTGGATCGATACTGTTTTTTTTAGACAGGCGCTTTATTGTTTTGGACGCTTCCCCGAGAAAACCCATCGCTAATTGTAAATCTGCTTTAAGTTTAATTAATGGCGCCAGGTTACCAGAGAAATTATCGAGTAATTTTGCATCGAGAAGGGCAGCCTTATAATCGCCATAATTCATTTTCTTCGCCATATTATGGTAAATAGTGAGTCTGTCTTTAGGATATTTCACGCTAAGTGATTTCAGTGCTGCATGGTATTTTTCGTAATTCGCGCGCTGCCAATACGAGATGATCATCTCTTCATAAATATAGTGATTCTTAGGGTATTTATTCAGGGCTAGATTAAACATAGTGTCAGATTTTTTTAGCTCCCCCACGCAATTGTAAATTCGTCCCTCCATTGCCTCTAATGGCGGCGCTTCTCCAGACATCATCAGACTCAAACTATTGGCTTTTTTAAACAATGCCAATGCGTCTTTGAAACGATATAAATTGCGGTAAAGTAGGGCTTTTGCTAGAATCGGATAACGGTGGTCTGGAAAGATCTTTGCGGCTTTTTCATAGTGTTTAATGGCAAGCTCATATCGACCCAGCAATTCAAGTGATATGCCGGCATTGATAAATGCACTGGCTTCTTTTGGATTAATTTTAAGCGTATAAGTCCAGGCCGATAAAGCATCTTCATGGCGTTCCAGCCAGTAAAGTGTATGGCCGAGCTCATAAGATACTAAATTATCTTTTGGATTGGCAAGCATATAGGCCCGCATTAGATCAACCATTGCAGTGACTTTTTTATTTCCCATATTCTCATGTGTTGTATTTCTTTGTTTCATTGAACGTGCTCCCTGCCTCCTAACAAATGTAATGACGTCACGGCTTTGATCTTCGGTAATTGGCGGCAGGCCCTGAAAGAATTGGGTAGCGATATTAAACTGAATATTTTTTATGCAAATCGTCACTCGAATAGAGACTTCGGGGTCGTCTGAAGCTTCAACTTTTTTCAACTCTGGAAGAGCACGTTTGCCAATCTCAATCAGTTTATTGGTCGCCTCTTGTCGTGCTTTATAGCTGTCAGCACCCAGCTGTTTAATTAAAGATGCTATTTGATCATCAGCCGATAATAGCATGCAGATGAGAAATGTATAAACGTACTTTATTGAGAACTCCCGGATTAACTTAAGTCTGGAGTTAATCTATTTCACTTAGGAAATTTGTCCAACGATTGATAATAGCCACTCATTGGATAGTATCCCCATTCCTATAGCTAAATCCTTCATTATATGTGAAACCTTCAAGGTCAACTTTGAGTGGTATATTGAACTTAATATCTTTTTTAGGGATCAACTTTGTTGTGAGGTTAAGCATCCATTCTTTCTTTAATTCAAATACGGTAAGAATTTCTTTTAAGCGATCCTCTTTTTGAACCTTATATGTAAATTCAGTTTTATCTAAAACTAATTTTTTATTTGTGTAATTATAATATCGTATCCATTTCGTAGTTTCAATGAATTGATAATAATCCTTTGAGGTATGATGGAGTATCTTTGGTTTAATCGTAGTCGATGTATGTGTATTAAATCTTTTGATAATAAGTTTTCCATTCTTAAATAATGCTTTCATATATCCTGTCGAATTATTGCCAATACCCTGGCGACCAAAACTTGATCCACTTTTTCGTAACAGAATTTGAACAGGATTTATTTTAGGACAAATGATGAAATGATAACTTGTGTATCTTCCCATTCCCTGGCTATGAGATAACCATTCGATATGTAATAAACCCGGACTATTTTTTATATTATGAACACGTATTGTTGACACATCTATACCGCTATACTTGTCATAATTCCTTTCTTTATAATGTTTATGATAATCGAGATTAATGATATGCCCAGCTGCTAATTTGATGCGAATTAAATCTCTTCCAT
>JABSQK010000444.1 GCA_013215875.1 Lentisphaeria bacterium | reverse complement strand
GTATTTTAAATCGAGCAGATTTTTTTATCAAAGAGCATGTGGGCATGTTTAAAGCGGCCAATAATTATGATATTTTGGACCCTAAAACAGAAGAAATATTAATTGAATGCCGTGAGGATCTTGGCTTTATTACGAAGATCTTACGCTTTACAGACTTTAAGCGAATGACGCCTTTTAACATCATCTTGAGGACAACGGATGGCCAACAGGTCCTGAGGATTAGCCGAGGGGTTTCTATTTTTCTTTCAAAAGTCGATGTATTTGATGAAAATGATCAACACGTCGGCGGTTTTCAACAGAAGTTTTTCTCCATTGGTGGAAAATTTTCTGTTCTTGATTCGAGTGAACGGCCTGTATGTGTATTGCAGGGTAAGTGGACCAGCTGGGATTTCAAATTTATGAAAGATGAGCAGGAACTTGCTCATGTCTCCAAAGAGTTTGCTGGCTTTGCAAAAGAATTGTTTACCAGCGCAGATAATTATATGCTGACAATGAAACGTGTCGCTGAAGATGATCCAACGCGTATTCTAATACTCGCAGCAGTCATGTGCATCGACATGGTACTCAAGGAATAGAAATTCTCGCCTATCTGTTGGAGTCATTTACTGCGCTACTCCGTAGCTTTTATTATTTTAATATCCGCCCCCAGGCCTGCGACCTGGGCTAGCCTACTAAAATAAGATCCTTACTTGGGAAAATAAATTAAACCTGTCGGCGACAGGTTCCTACTGAACAACTGATCTGTTGGAACTGCCAGATGGAAATTATTGAGCTCGATATTTCTAGAATGGGGTTTTATTACTAATTTATTACTCTATTGTCCACAACATAAAAGGAGTATCGCATGCTAACATTGAGTGACGATGATGTAAAAAATTATACTGAGAGCGGCTATTTAAATGCTGGGCCGTTATTATCGGATGACGAAGTGGATGTTTTACGCGATGAACTTGAACGGGTGATTGCAGATGGGGATGACAGCACCAAACCACAACCTTTACTTTTAAGAAATCTTTCTGGAGAAGACAGTGCGCCTGTCATCCAGATCGTGAATATCTGGATGGGCAGTGAGCCTTACCGTGAGTTGATGATGCGGACCGAACTTGGAGAAGCTGCAGCGGCATTGATGAGTTGTGAGGAAGTGCGTGTATGGCATGACCAGATACAATATAAACCAAAGCTTACCGGCGGTGTAAATAACTGGCACCAGGACTGGCCACTGTGGCCAATGTTGTCTGGCCCCGGACAAGCATCTGCCTGGGTTGCACTTGATGATGTGGATGAGGAAAATGGCTGCATGAGCATGGTACCCGGTTCTCATTTATGGGGCAATCAAATTGAGTATTTATCTGCAATTGAAGATTACAATAATATGCCAGATGAGTTTGACGGGCATGAAGTGAAGGTGGTTCGCCGTCCAGTAAAAAAGGGCGAAGTGCATTTTCATCATGCCTTAACCTGGCATGGGTCTCATGCGAATAATTCAGACCGGCCACGCCGGGCAATCGCCATACATTATATGAATGAAAATTCGCTCTATGTAAAAGAGAATCATCATCCGTGTAATTCGCTAGTGAAAGATGTTGGGGATGGCGAAAAACTTTGTGGCGAATTTTTTCCACAAGTTTTATAATAATTTTCAGTTCTAATTAGCCGTGTGTGGCATCGGCCAGTTCTTTAACAAAGCTGGCTAAATCATCTAATTCTTTTTCGGACATTCTTTGTCCGTCTGTATAGGCAATTGCTTTTATTATCGCACTACCTACGACAACGCCATCGCTAGCAGCAGCGACTTTAGCAGCCTGTTCCTTAGTGCTCACACCAAAGCCCATACAAACTGGAAGATCCGTGAGCGACTTGGTTTCCTGTGCCTGTTCTGCAGCATTTTCAGCAATCTCCGCACGCGCACCTGTAACGCCCTTCAATGAAATCTGGTAAATAAATCCCTTGCCATTTTTTACTATTTCTGCTTTGCGATCGAGCGGTGTCGTTGGGGCAATAAGTTCGATTAGGTAAAGACCGTTGGCTTCAAGAGACGGAAGTAGTTCGTCTTGTTCTTCAAATGGCAGATCGACAACAAGCAAAGCATCAACACCCAGCTCTGCGACAGTTTTAGCAAATTCATCACAGCCCATTTTGAAGATGGGATTGTAATAGGTGAAGCAAACTATGGGTGTTTCAGTATCGCTCTCACGAAATTTTTTAACGATGTCGAAATAATCAGTGCGGCGAAATCCATTGTCGAGTGCGACTTGGGACGCGTCTTGAATGGTCGGTCCGTCTGCAGTGGGATCTGAAAATGGGAAGCCGAGTTCGAGTATGTCTGAGCCATTATCGACAAGCAAATGCATCAAGCCAACGGTTTCGTCTATGGACGGATACCCTGCGGTGAGATAAGGTATGAAGGCTTTTTGTTTCTTTGCAAAAAATTGATCGAGTCTATTCATTTTTTCTTTCCAGGTATTCGCTAATGTTCAACATGTCTTTATCGCCACGCCCACTGAGGCATACCAGGATGATGTGTTCCTTTGGCAGTTTCGGAGCAAAGGTATTGATATATGCCAGAGCATGGGCGGATTCCAGTGCTGGAATAATCCCTTCAATGCGGGTTAATTGTAAAAGTGCTTCGGCAGCATCATCGTCTTTTGCTGAGACATATTTTGCCTGGCCAGTCTGATGATAAAAAGAATGTTCCGGACCTACACCTGGATAATCCAAGCCAGCGCTAATCGAATGGGCATCGGTAATTTGCCCGTCTTCGTTTTGCAGAAGAAAACTCTTGGATCCATGTAATACGCCTACTGCACCACCCGTAATACTCGCGGCATGTTTATCTGTATCGACACCGAGGCCTGCTGCTTCCACACCAATAAGCTCGACATCCTTATCATCAATAAATGGATAAAAAATTCCCATGGCATTGCTACCGCCGCCGATGCAGGCGATGACTGTATCGGGCAAGCGCCCTTCAGCTTCTAGAATTTGCGACTTTGCTTCTTCGCCAATGATCTTTTGGAATTCGCGTACTATTAATGGATACGGATGCGGCCCAGCAACTGTTCCACAACAATAAAATGTATTATCGACCGTGCCTACCCAATTGCGCAGGGCATCGTTCATGGCATCTTTTAAAGTGCCGGTACCACTGCTGACAGGAATGACATCGGCGCCGAGCAGTTTCATGCGTTTAACATTTTCGGCCTGGCGACGAATATCTTCGACGCCCATAAAAATATCGCATTCGAGACCAAATAGTGCGGATGCAGTAGCGGTCGCGACCCCGTGCTGACCGGCGCCTGTTTCAGCAATGATGCGGGTTTTACCCATACGTTTAGCCAGAAGTATTTGGCCGATGGTATTATTTATTTTATGAGCACCCGTATGATTGAGGTCTTCGCGCTTGAGATATATTTTTGCCCCGCCCAGTTCGCGAGTCAGATTTTCTGCAAAATATAGCGAGGATGGGCGCCCGACAAAGTGCTTGAGGTAGTAGCGGAATTCGGCAATAAACTCATCATCGACCCAGTATTTACTGAATGCATCGCCTAGTTCTTTTATCGCCGGCATTAATGTTTCGGCGATGTACTGTCCGCCAAATTCGCCATAATGCCCGTCACCCATATCGAATGTTTTCATGCGTTTTCTACCTTCACTGCGTTAACAAATTCATGTACCAATGTTTGTGGATTATCGCTTTTTACAAATGCTTCACCAATAAGGAAGCGACGAATACCTTTTTCTGCAAGTTCCTGAAGAACAGTTGCTGAATGCAAACCAGACTCGGCGACCAGCTTTGTCTTATCATCGATCATTTCTGACAATTGAACAGTTAGCTCCACGCTGGTTGTAAAATCGTTCAAATTACGATTATTTACACCGATTAAATCAAAATTAACATAGTCCAAAGTGCGCTGAATTTCATCTTCATTATGTGTTTCTGCCAAAACATCCATCTCGAGTTCATGGGCAGTATCTGCCAGAGCTGCTGCTTGATCATTATCCAGGCAAGCCATAATGAGCAATATGCAGTCTGCCCCCATCGCCCGGCTTTGATAAATTTGATATGGGTCAATCATAAAATCTTTTCTTAGCATGGGTATGCTGCTTTGTTGACGAATTTCTGCAAAGTCGTCATCACGGGCAAAAAAGAATTCTGCATCTGTCAATACAGAGAGGCAGGCAGCACCAGCGGATTCGTAGGCTTTCGCTTGTTCGACAGCATCCATATCCGGACGAATGCAGCCCAGGGATGGCGAGCCGCGTTTGATTTCTGCAATGATTGCCGAGTGTGCGGCAGCAGCCCGCGATAATGCAGCAGCGAATCCCCGGCAAGTACCGGAAATGCGCTTTGCTAAGTCCCCTTGAGAAATCTGCTCTTTGTCTTCGCTGATTTCCTGCCTTTTCTTAGCAATAATTGTATCTAATATGCTCGCCATTATTAATCCACTTATTTGTTGATTTGAAAGGCTAAACTATAATTCAAGCCAATGGCTTGTCTATCTGGTGTATCTACTTAAGGTTTTCACCCTGTGGAGGCTCAATTTTTGAGTCTGTGAATCTCAAAAAGATAAGTTGTTAGTAAACTATTATGTGTTATATTTGGAAGCATAATTTATTAATTTGGAAAATCTATGAAAACACCGCAAGATTTGCTGGCTGAACTCGAGGATAAATTTATTCTTGGGGAAATAATGGAAGATGACTATCGGGATTTAAAGAACGAATTAATTACCGAAATTCGCGCCAGCGGTGGCACTGTATCGAGCGAGCATTCTGTGACTGTCGCCGAAATAAAAGATACGATTGGCACAAGCTTTTGTTTTGTACCTGATGGTCCATTTATTTATGGCCAGGATGATGAGTGGATTGAGCTCAAATGCCCCTATTACATTTCCAAATATCCCGTGACAGTAAATCAATTTATGGCATTTCTAGCTAATGTGGACATTGGCTATACGGATGAAGATTATGAAATGCTGAATACCGTCTCCCCGGAACCGGACTGTCCTGCCAGCCATTTAAGTTTCAATGATGCAAAAGAGTTTTGCCGTTGGCTACGCCGCGAGACCGGACAATATTATAGTTTGCCTCATGATATAGAATGGGAAAAAGCTGCCCGAGGCGAAGATGGGCGTTATTATCCATGGGGCAATGATATGCCGGATACTCAGCATGCCTGTTTCCAAGGTGTACAGAATCATGGCAGTACTGTTTCTGTCGCAGCATATGCCAACCAGAATATCAGCCCCTATGGGTGTATTGATATGGTCGGTAATGTCTGGGAATGGTGCCTTGATACGTTTGACGACCCTCGCGACCCGCATATCCTGCGTGGTGGTAGCTGGTGTAATGAAATCGACTATACAAACTGTGTGGCAAAGACATTTAGCTTTCCCGCTGATAAACGTGTGGACTACGGTGGCTTTCGCATCGTTTATCTCCCTGATGAGCTTCTGGATAAATACCGTGAAGTCTATTCTAAAACCGGAGCTAGCCAGTTAGATAAATTACGCGTTGTCAGTTTGTCGAAGGAAGAATCAAAGGCCGATGCAAAACCATCTAAAAGTTTATCTGCTTTAGCGCAAGCACTTGATAATGCAGCTTCAAAAGATGGCAATGATACTCAAAATCTCGAAAGACGAGAGAAAAAAGAAACAGTCATCACAGAAAAAGAAAGCCTGGTGCAAAATGAAATGGCAGACTTGATTAGTCAGGCAGCGACGAATTTCTTAAAGAAAGATAAAGTTTTCACCGGTTCCCTGGAAGAGAAAAGAGCTGTTAAGGCAAAAAAAGAGGTGGTGACTACGGAGCCGGATAGCCTACAGGATATGGCCAAAAAGGCTAAGGAGAAAAAGAAAATCACTTATGAAAGTGGTGCCAGGCCCCAGGGCGACCCAGTCCTGCAAACAGCCTACATGACCGTTGACGAACTTCAAGAAGACCGTATTAAAGAACATAAAAAAACGGGCACCTTTGATCCAAAGAAGACGGGTGTCTCGAGTATGTCACTTGAATTTGAAGAAGAGCTAGCAAACAATCGTTTTGAGAAGGCTGAACCAATGCCATTCTCCAGGAGTGCTGAAATGGGTGCCTATTTTTGCTGGGGTGTATTGGTAGTAGTGACACTTGCCGTGGGTATACTGTCTGTCTTAAATTCTTAAATCGAGAAGCAAGCCGCCATTAAATCTACACATTCTTTTCTTCATTAACTCATTCTGTATTTTACTATGCTGCTTGCAGCTTAGAGAGGATGGGTAATCGTTTCTTCGAATTCAAATGCGTTTTATTGCTTCTTCCAGCTGTCCCTCGTATGTTTTGCGTATGTCCATGCTACCCCGTTCATTTCGATCTCTCCAAAATTTTCTTACGTCAAGAATATTTGTAGATGTGAATCCTATCTTTTTAATTGTCGGATGCCTTTTAAGCCTGTTAATTTCTGGTTTATTTGGAAGTGTCAGCAGATATAATTGAATGTGAAGCAAATCTGAAAAGTCTTTTAGTTTTTTGCAGTTTGTTAAGAACAGTTCTTTCAGTGGCATGCTTTTTAAACTACTGAGGCTTTTTATTCCCAGTCCTTGCAGATTCAAGATTACCAGAGGCATACCTTTGAGATCTTTAAGGTTCGTAACACGTGTTTCCCCAATATTAAGAGATAATAAATTCATCCCATTCAATTGTTTGAGATCTCTAACCTTTGTTCGACTAATATCGAGTTGTGCCAAGGGAAAGGTTTTCACAATGCTGAAGTCTTGAATGCTTGTTCCAGATAGATTCAGGGTATGGATCGGAAGGCCTTTCAAAGCAGATAAATTTCTTAACCTGGGGTTTCCTGAGAGATTTAATGCGATACCACCCGGGATTGCTTGATACGAACTATTGAGACGATTTATTCGATTGTCCTTCGCAAGTTTTGCCAGCGCTTTTTTAAGACGTTCTGTATCTGTGAAAGCGGGTTCCATAGCTAATTTAAGGGCCGTAATATAAACGCCATACCGTTTGCCTAATTTTGTCTGTGAATAGCGGCTGTCAAAATTAAATACCATGGGTCTCAGCTCATTTACCCTGCCGGCGTTCAATCTCATGCCCATAGTGCTTTTCAGCAACCAGCCCAAGTCATATGATTTTTGATTCGTTAACGTGCGGATCTTTTTAAATGCTGATTGTGACTCTTTCTCAAGTTGGGGTTTTCGATTAGGATCTGCAAAGAAAATGAGAGATTTACCAATTTCTGGATTGACCTTTTTGAATGCTTCTTTGGCGTTCGTCGTTTTTCTTAATTCATATGCAAGCAAACCAAAAACCAGCGGGCTCACATTTGAGGTACCCCCAAGGCGTTTTAGCTTTTCAATCGCAGAAATTTCTGATAATTTTACTACGACTTTTATCTTTTGCCTGAATTGTTTGGATATGACCATTATACGGTGGCACTCAAGGCTATTTCCACTCACAGAATTTATCTGCAATTTTGTTTTCCCTTTCTTGAGATGTATGATAATTTCTTTGCCGCGAGAACTATTAAAACTGTTCATTATTTTTCGTTCTGCAATTAAGATTTCATTTAAGCTTTTTCGCAGAATACTAATTCGATTTTGCATTGCTTTGTATTTTGGATTCGCTTCGGCATTCGAAATTAATGTGTTTGCAGTATTAAGATCTTGCGAGAGAAAAAGCAGTGCTACTTTATCTCTTAGGCTGTTAAAGAGATAGCCCAAATTCTTTTGATTCGCCTGATTCTTCTTATAGGCTTGTGATTGGGCTTGCAACTTAATAATAAGACTCTCTCTACGACTTTTTAATTCATCTGCGTAGGCACCATTATATTTCTCTAAGCTCGAGATCGCCTCATTATACTTATGACTGGAACTACGAGATGATATATTTTTCTGAATGTTTCGCCATGTCGCATTAATGGCCTCGTAATAAAGTCCTCTTATCCTCGCGAAATCTTTTTTTGCCTGTTCCTGGTATATCGTGTCTACAGCTTTTGATACAATTGTTTCATATCGTACTTTGATTTCTGAATAGTTATTGGGGTTTTCTTTTTCATATTTTTTTGCCGCAATGTACATTTGCTTGAATTTCTCGAGTTGCTCTTTCTGTGCTTTGCTTAGTTTCTGAGGATTTCTGTTTTTTGGCAAAGATTCTAACTCAGGGGTTTTAATGATGATTGTATCTGAATCTGCTTTCTCTTTAGATCCAGATACCAAATTCCCTAAAATGAAGAGCAAAACGACACCGATAAATATAGCGGATACAGTTATGGTTAATTTTTTTAACTTAACAGCCTGAATTTCCTCAGGGCTAAGTCTACGAGAAGAGGCTGGAGGCTTCGTCGGTACATGTACCGGATTGCGGGCATTTGAATTTGAGGCAGCCTTTAAAATCTTTTTTCCTGGACTCGAACTTGCGGGCATTTTTCCATTTAGGATTCGCTTTATATCGTTCCCTACTGCATGCCAGCTATCGTGACGGTCTTCGGGCTTTTTTCCCATCATTATCTGAATAAGTTCTACGCAGCCATCTGATAGATCCTCTACATGTTGGCGGGGATCTGGTATAGGTTCTGTTCTATGCAAAGTGATGACCTCCATATAGGATTCGTCATTATATGGAACAACACCTGCAACAATTTCATATAGCGAACAACCTAAAGAGTAAATATCACTTCGAAAATCTATATCATCTGAAGCCGTCCCTTGTTCAGGACTCATATAATGTGGCGTGCCGACTAGAAAACCAGTTTGAGAAGGTCCTTCCTCATTAATCTTTTTCGAAATACCAAGATCCAGAAGTTTTGCTTCGAATAACTCATCTATCATGATATTATCAGGTTTTATGTCACGATGAAGAATCGTATGCTTATCCCAGGCATACTCCATAGCATTTACAACATTCAGGCAAATTTTCAATGCCGTTTTTTCATCAAGCGGTCCTTTACTATTTATGTATTCAAGCAAGGTGACACCATCGACATAGGTCATTGCCATGTAATAAATTTCATCATCATCGCCTGCCTCGAATGCGGTTACAATGTTTGGATGATCGAGCTTCGCCAATGTCCTTACTTCATTTAAAAATCCTTTTAATTCTTCTTCATCTTTGGTAAATTCTTCAGGAAGTATTTTTAATGCCACTTTTCTATCCATAGACATTTGCGTGGCAAGATAGACCACGCCCATGGCGCCATGGCCCAGATGCTTCTCAATCTTGAAACCGCCAACCTCTGTATCCACACCCAACACATTTGAAGGTATATAGTTCTTGGTCAAGCAGTTAGGGCACTCTATCCTCCCGGATATGTGCTCACCTTCAATCTCAATGTTACGGCGACAGCCCGTACATGTAAGTTTAAATCGCATCTATAAATATATCTTTTTTTGTATTAGTTTATAAAAATACTATAAACAGTGTAAAATAGTCCCCCCAAAGCCTATTTTCAAGTTCAAATACATGTTCTACTCACCTACTTTTGCAGGGGAATTCATGGAATTTACTGTTCGTTCAAAATATAACGCTTAGATTTAGCAAATTATTCACAGTTTAGCATCTTGAAATTGCTGCACTGTAAATTATCTTTTATGTGGTGTTATGGTGAGAATTCTGCATGTGTAATTCAAACATAATGATGTGATAAAATGAGTGAAGAAGACGATACAAATGCGATTTATGGTACCTTAATTCGTGTTAAGGAGATCAATAAACTCAAGAAATTTTACCGCGATGTAATTGGCCTTGGCGATCCTGTTGTGGACAGTAATTTTTGGGTAGAATTCAAGCTAGCAGGTAATGGATTACTCGTTTTGGAGCAAGGAACCAATATGTCTTCTTCAAGTAAGACATCGCACCTGAGTTGCTTAATATATGTCAGTGATTTCGAATTGACAATGAAAACCTTAAAGAGCAGAGAACTTAAGCCTGAACTTCCTGCCCAGGAAATTCCCGGCAGAGTCACTGCCACGGTTATGGACCCTGAAGGTAATTTAATTACCATCTACTCTTATCAGTAATGCTCGCAAGAGAAGCAGAATTTGTTGTTATCGACTTTGAAACCACGGGTGTTATAGACGAACAGAAAGCTGAGCCCTGGCAAATTGGCATGGTATTTTTTAGTAGGGGCTCAGTAAATACCGAGTTTAGCTATAATAAATTCCTGCAAATCGAAAAAACACGTGCGTTTAATCCTTCTGCACCCGGCTCGTGGCACAAATACCGTGATGAACTGGCGGAATCACCAAGACTCATCGACCTGTGGACAGAGATTAAAAGTTGGTGGCTGGATAGAACTTTAGTTGCCCATAATATCTCTGTCGAAAAAAATATAATGGAAGATGCTGCTCCCCTGCACCGCTATGGCCCCTGGATTGACACATTGAAACTTGCCCGCATTGCATACCCATATATGGACAGTCATAAACTCGAAGACCTCATCTATAATTTGCAACTTTCAGAACGCCTCGATGCCCTGTGCCCCGACCTCAAAGCACATGATGCATATTACGATGCCGTAGCTGCCGGTCTTTTGCTGGAACACATGCTTTCTCAAGAAAGCTGGCAGGATTTAACAATTGAACAACTCGTTCACTCAAAACCGGAACGATACTATAAGAAATAGTTTTATAGTTCATAGTTCATAGTTCATAGTTCATAGTTCATAGTTTATGGTTCATAGTTTATGGTTCATAGTTCATGGTTCATAGTTCATAGTTCATAAGGACCAGGGACCAGGGACCAGTAAAGACATAGGTAACACATTTAGACCAAGGACATGGGTAACACCGATCCCTATCGACTAAACTGCTTCTTTAGCTATTCGCGAACGAATAGCTTTGCCTTTTCTCAGCTTCCTTTTGCAGTCACGGCTGCTGAGGGTATATTCCTGCTTACAAGGAAGACGAGTCCATTATGGTTTTTATAGCAATGCTCTTTTATAAAATAGTATTTCCCATTTTATTTTTCATCTACCTGCCATTTTATTGGCGGCGCTTGAAAAAACGCGGAAATTTTGAAGACGGATTCAGCGAGCGGTTTGGTAAATACAGCCCTGAGAAAAAAGCCGCTCTGGCAGCATTGAAAGACCCTGTGTGGATTCATGCTGTAAGCGTAGGTGAAACAGTCGCGGCCTTAAGCTTTATAAAAACCTGGAAGCAAGACTACCCGCAACAATCATTTGTCTTATCCACGACCACCAGTACAGGCCAGGAACTGGCACAAAAAAAAGCCGCCGCCGATCTTGTCTGTATTTATTTTCCTTTGGATATGTGCCACACTGTTTCCAGAGCACTCACGGTAATTCAACCCAAACAAATTATACTATTTGAAGTGGAGATCTGGCCACTGTTTATTGATAAAGCAGTCGTCGCAAATATTCCCATAGCCCTGGCAAACGCCCGTCTATCAGACAATTCCAGCGCAGGCTATAAAAAACATCGTTGGCTTTTTAAGAGCATCTTTTCTAAATTTAGTACTATTGTTATGCAAACAGAACGCGACATGCAACGCCTCGAAGCTGTGACAGGTGCATCTGAAAAATACCACTGTGTCGGCAACATGAAATTTGACCAGATACCGGACCAGGATGAACAAGGGCCGGAGGAACTGATAAATAAAATATTTCCATCCGGTTCTACTCTGTTTATAGCAGCCAGTACACATGCACCTGAAGAAGAATTGATTTGCGATATTTTTAATGATTTAAAAAAGAAACATCCATCCCTCGCGATGATACTGGTCCCCCGGCATCATGAACGAAGTGCGGAAATTGAATTAATTCTAAATGCCAAAAAAATAACGTATGTCTCACTAACAGATTTCCGTCATGCGAATGAAACAAGCACAAATGAGAACTCTGTGCTTCTGGTAAATACCACAGGCGAACTCATGAATTTCTTTGCCCTCTCAGATATTGTTTTTGTTGGCAAAAGTCTGGCTGATTTTAAAGGCGATGGCGGGCATAATATTATTGAGCCTGCGATCTTCGGCAAGGCAATTATCTGCGGGCCTGAAATGCAAAACTTTAAAGATATTGTTAGTATATTTTTGAACAATAATGCCTTGGTACAAGTACAATCTGCGGACGAATTAAAAAATCAAATCGACGCACTCATTACTGACAGATCCATGCGCGAAAAGTATGCAAAAGCATCCAGAGAGACAGTCGATAAAAATCGTGGTGCCATTAAAAAAACAATCGCGCTATTGACAGATGGGTGATTTAAAAATATTTTATTGGTAGTATTTGAGAGTAAATGATAAAAAGGGTGACTATTTATGTCTGAACAAGAAAAAATTATTTCGTTAGTCCGCAACATCGAGAAAGTGATCATTGGTAAACACGATGTGGTTATAAAAGCTGTAACAGCATTGCTATCGGGAGGGCATATACTTCTAGAAGATGTGCCAGGTGTGGGAAAAACGATGCTTGCCCGGGCACTTGCTAAATCAATAAGCGGCGATTTTAAGCGTATACAATTTACTGCAGACCTTTTGCCCTCAGACATAACAGGGGTCAATATTTATCAACAGAAGACCGGCGAGTTTTCATTTCGGCAAGGGCCAGTTTTCAGCAACATACTGCTTGGCGATGAAATTAACCGGGCAACCCCACGCACACAGTCGAGTCTTCTTGAAGCGATGGAGGAAAATCAAGTGACCATCGATGGTGAATTACATGCCCTTGATAAACCGTTCATGGTTATTGCCACACAAAATCCAATAGAGCTTGAGGGAACCTACCCGTTGCCCTTTGCCCAGATGGATCGCTTTATTGTGCGTCTGCAAATTGGTTATGTCGACGCTCGTGACGAACGTCAAATGTTGCAAGACCGCTTAACAAGCTCACCTATAGATGAGCTCGGGGCCATACTAGATTGCCAGGAGCTTCTTGTCCTACAGAAAGAGATTTCAGCAATCACAGTTTCTGAAGACGTGCTGGATTTCATTGTAGCCATTGTCCGGAGAACACGGGACCATGAGCATTTAGCCTTTGGTGCCAGCCCGCGGGCATCGCTTGATATGATGCGTTACAGCCAGGCCACAGCCTATATAAATAAACGCGACTACGTCTCTCCTGATGATGTAAAGTTTTCCGCTCCGGTCGTATTGGGGCATCGTGTGATTGTCAAACGGGGCACACGGCATGGCTCAATGCAAAGCGATGACTTCATCCACGAACTTTTGGGTGAAGTTCCTGTTCCAGTTTAATTGGTTCTACGAATTTATAATGTGAAAGACCTGGAGGTCGAATGATTAAGCTTACCCGTTCCGGTATCCTCTTATTGCTTGTCTGCTTTTTCATGTTTGTTGCATCATTGCAATCTGACACCCGATTATTGATGATGATTCTGGGTTTGGTATTTTCGCTTTTTATCGTCAATCTATTTAGTGCCCTACGCTCTTGTTTTTCATTAAAACTCACTGCCCCACCGATCATCTTTGCACGTGAAAATGAACATATACGAAGTACCTGGGATTTAAGCAATTCGTCCAAATTCCGCATAGGGCATATCACCATAAAAAATAAAATTGGCGACTTTTTCAAGATAGCGCTTATTGATGGCAAGAGCCTGGTGCATTTAAGCCCCGATTGCCGCTTAGATAAACGGGGCCATTATCCGTACGATGAACTCATTATTGAAAGCAGCTTCCCATTTGGTTTAATAAGCGCTAGCTGCCATATCAAAGCACAGGGGGAGATCATAGTATTTCCAGCTGTTTACCCCTGCAGCTCTCCACCGGCAGCAGGTTTTGAACCCGTGGTCGGTGGTAAATACGCGGGACAAAACAAATCCAGTGCCGGGGACAGTTTTCATGGAATACGGCCTTTACAGTCCGGCGACCCTGTAAAACTGATACACTGGAAAAGTTCGAGCCGGGGACTGGGACTCATGGTCAAAGAGTTTGAGGAAGAACTGGCCGGACGAATCTCCATCATCGTTGATCCATCGAATTGCCGGTCTCCTGAGAATGACCTTTACCTTGACTGGTCTGCCCGCGCCTGCTCGTCGGTTATCATGGCTGCACAAGATATGGGCCATCAGCTTGAGTTTACTATCGCAACACAGGACATTCGTTTATCCCTGCCGCCTTTTGCAGATGGGGAAAACATCTTTGAACAACTCGCCAGATTGGACGCAGATACTGCGACTCTCTCTGTGAAGGATCTTGAAGCTGCTGTTGACAAACTTCCAACAAAATCCGCCCTGAGTTTTTTTCTAACATCGCTTAATAAAGCCACCGGGGATTTTATCAACGAACTGTCAATCAAACGAAAAGTTATAGTTTATCTACCTGAACCTCTTCGCGAAGATGCCCAGCAGATTTCTGCCATAACCCATTTTTATCAGAAGGACCAAATTCACGAAAATGCCTAAACGTTTTGAAATATTAATTATTTGCGGTCTCATTTGTTCTGGTTTCAGTTTCAATTTCGATGTTGATTTAAATCCTGTGAAGTTTTTAATGCCGCCTGTTCTCTATGCAGTTGCTGCAGTCTTCATGATTGTTCTCAATCGGCTCAAAGTTGAATTTCCTGATTGGGTTGAAAAGCTGTTACTCATCACTGCAATATTGATTGCCTTTTATGGCAGTCGATATCTAGAGACCAATCGCCTCATTTTTGTTTCAAACGGACTGATTGTTTTCCAGTTTTTCCGTTTGCTCAACCCGATTAATGAGCGTAATAAAAAATATGCAATTTGTATTGCCATTGTACAGATTTCCGTAGGATCACTTTATTTATCAAACCCAATTGCCTTTATAAGTATCCTCTTCATTACACTGCTTTGTCTACCGGTTGCTCTTGAAGATGCCAATGCCACATCATTTAGACAAGCGAATACGAGCTATACATTTAAAAGCCGTCCCGGGCAAATTGCCTTTGTCCTTGGTTTTGTTGCTTTCTTTTTTATCCTCTCTGCAAAACTTAAGATTAATACGGGAAATGCAATCATTCCGCCCATTGTACCACCGACTGCTGCTCAGGCCAGCACATTCTCGAAGGAGCTTGATAGCTCTTCGGGTGGCGGGAGTAATGATAATCAATTGATTCTTAAGGTGGAAGGTGATGGTCTTGATTACATGAAAATGGCCGCTCTGGATTCCTTCGATGGCAAAATCTGGTCAACCAGCAGCTGGGCAAAACAACCGGATAAGACCCGTCGGCTGGACAACCGGTTAAAGAATGATGAACGCTATAAAAAGCGCCGGGTCGATATAATAAAAAACAGTTTTCTGGACACTACATTACCCACTGATGCCTACCCGGTATACCTAAGTGCCCCGTCAACTCGGGGCACCTATCTAACAGATGCCGGTACAGTCAGCACCTCTCTCCACAAGAAAAACATATCGTATACATACCGTACAAGCCTTAAACCCATCTACCGTGACTTTATAAATGACCGTGCCAGAGAACGCTATTTGGATTTATCGAAATTTGATGCTTCACAAAAATTCATCGACCTAGTACAGCAAATAGTTGGTGCTGAATCAAACCCCGCCAGCCAGGCTAATCTCCTGCTGAATCATTTTGATGAAAGCTATACCTATGAGATAGGTGCGCCGCGTTTATCCAATGAGACGCCAATTGAAGATTTTATCTTTAGTAGTAAAAACGGACATTGCGAGCGCTATGCGTCTGCGCTGGCGGTCATGCTGCGAATGCAAAAAATTCCCAGTCGTATTGCCGTCGGATTTGTCACTACCGAATACAACAACATGGGCAACTTTTACAATATACGAACAAAACATGCCCATGCCTGGACGGAAGCATTTATCCCTGATAAGGGCTGGATAAAGCTTGATGCGACGCCACGGGATACATCCTTCGATGAAATTGGCTGGTTCACTTCCTCCATTGGATGGATGGAACATGTCTGGTATTCAAAAATTGTGGAATATGATGAGGAAGATCAAAGCGAGCTTTTTACTAAGCTTGCATCCGCCACGAGTACTGCAGTAAATATTGCCTTGAGACAAAAAATTATTTTCTTGTTTGTTTTAGTCATTTCAATACTGATTTATCTATTTAGCAAAGTACAAAAATTTCATTTTTCTCTAGCAAAGAAGACCGATGTGGGAACCCGTGAGAAGCACATTCAGGAAGCCAGTCATTTTTATGGACGACTGCTTAAAATGCTTGCCCGCCAAAAATACCGTCGGCACGCTTGTGAAACCCCAAATGAGTTTTTAATAAAAGTTCAAAAGCATAGCAGCTATGATGAAATTTTATTTATCACCCAGAGTTTTTATGAGGTTCGCTATGGAAACAAAGAGCTCAATGATACACTTCGAGATGAAATTGAACAGGGTCTAAAGCGGGTGAAAAGTTCTTAGTGATTGTGACCGTCGTGATTCTCTTCGGTCTTCTTTTCCTCAACTTTTTTCTCGGTCTTTTCTTCCGTTTTCTCTTCGGTTTTCACATCTGCTTTAAGGTACTTGGCTGGATCTGCCTTGAATTTCTTCATACAACCTTTGCAGCAAAAGAAGACTTTCTTCCCTTCATATTCAGTAAAAATATCTGCGTCTATTTCCTCATCGCTAACCGGGCATAATTTATTTGCCTCAACCGATACAGCCACTTTTGAATCGGTCGCTACTTCATGAGACCCTTCTGCTTTAGGATCTGCTGTTTTATTATCTGGTTTTTCAATGGGTGTTTTTGGACTGTCTTTTGTGGCATCTTTTTTTGAACATGAAAACAGAAAAAGCATTCCAATTATCAAACTTAATACAGTTGTTTTTTTCATTTTTTATTTCCTTTTTTAATTTAACAGCATCGAACATTTCATTGGTTAAGAGAGAATAACCTTAGTAAACTTAAATACAAATAGTTGCACCTCGTTCCTATAGGATGCTTATAGAGCTTATTTCCACCAGTCTTCGGGAAGTTTATCTGCATAGCTACTTTTTTTATTTTTATGGGCAACAGTTTTTTCACCGTAAGAGATGTTAAAGCGCCAATGAATCAGTTTGAATTCTTTTGGAGATCTGGATGGGGACAGCTGCACCCCTTTGAGGGTTTCGCTTAATTTGCGCTGTATTTGGCCAGTGTCCGACTCGTGATTACTGCCCGATTTTGTTTCCATATTAATCGAGTTGATCTTGCGTTTTCCTTCAGAATTTTCAGAGACATAATAAAAAACCGCTTTTGGCAAGTCGAATTCACGTGTGGTTGATTTAAGGGTATAATGAGCAACGATTTCATAGCCAGCAGATTTCGTTTTTTTCTGATCCAAAATATTAATTCTTAGACCACTGATAAAAGGAAGTTTTTTGGCATCCATTTCAATTTCTTCAAAAATGTCCTTACTTTTCAATGTGTCTTCGCTAATAATTTTCAGCCTGCCAGATTTAGCTTTTCCTTTACGCCACCATAATTCATCATCAATTGGATTTTCTTCATCATTGATCATCTCTTCTTTAGTAAGCTCGCCATCGACCCATATTTCGATACGATATGCCAGGGCACCGCCTTTGGATATATAGAAATAACGTTTTTCATACAAGCTGCTGTCCACTTTTTTAATGCCCGCAATGCGACTGGGGTCTTTCATATTATAATTACTAAAAAGGTTTAGCTCCCGATGACCTTTTTCATTTTCTGATAACGTATAGACACGCACCACCGGCTCATTAAAACGATCCTCTTCAGACTTGACAGATAATGTTAAGAGCTTACCCGGTTTTTTTATGGTGAGATCTTTGAATTGTTCGATTTTTATTCTCACAGCCTTGCGAATCGAAAGTATATCAGCTAATGCAAGTTTCTTTTTTTTACCGTCAATTACACAATACAATTTACCTTTAGTAAAACCAAAGACATTTACGTTCTTATACACAGTGCCATCTGTCATCTCCACAGAATCGGCATACAGAGACACTGTTAAAATTGCAAAAATAAAGATGATACAGCTTTTCATTTTATTTTCTCCAGTTTAATTGAGTCGTTATTATATGTATCCGGCTGGGGTTTCCCACCGAACATGTATTCCACGTCTGTTTTAAATTTACCACGGGCAGTAATGACAACCCTCTTTTTAGTTCCACTTTTCAATACTGTCAGAATATGTGTCGCCAGCCAAAGTTTCTTTAGCTTGATTGTATTAGGTATGGGAGTTATTTTCCCTTTTCCCACAATCACTGACCTTGATTTAGTAGTCTTATAACGGTCTGCTTCTATTTTTATTTTATAGGTTCCCGGATTTAGTCCATTTATTAAATACACCTTAGACAGCAGCGGGTTGGTACTTTTTTCTGTTTTGCCATGAAGTTTACCATTGATATAAACAGTTGTAATCGCAGGTGAGGTGCGAAATGAGAGTCCGCCAATAACAGATGTAAGTTCAAAATTGACTTCTCTCGTAAAATCGCTTTTTACAGTTACAGTTTTCTGCTCTTTAGAAAAGCCTGATTTTACACAGCTAACCCTGATTGTTTTTCCGGGCTCAATCGTACCGATTGAGAAAGGTGTTTTTCCTACTTCCTCGCCATTAATAGAGACAATCGCACCTGAGGGCTTAGAGAGTACTTTCAATTCGCCAGGTTTTTGTTTCAAATCCGGCAATTTTTTAGTAATGTGTTTGCTGCGAATTATCGTAATTTTGCTTATTAATGGTTCATAGGTACGCGCTTTAGCCAGAATTTCATGTAGGCCCTCTGTTAAGTTCTCTACTTTTAACAGACCGCTGGCATCCGTTGTTCCTATTTTATTACCATCGATAAAAATCTCGACATTGCCCGGCTTCGTTAGAACAGTCACACCGCCAAGAATCGAATCTAACTTGCGGTGAATCTTTACAGGTTCATCTAGTACATTAAACTCTGTTTTTGTTTCTTCACGACCATGAAAGCTGAAGCCGGCAACATGGCTGCCTATTTTCAAGTCTTGTACAAATACAGGTGTTTTACCTTTCGGTTCACCATCGAGAGTAAATAATGCACCCTTTGGTGAGCTTTCAAAAAAGCCAGGATACGCTTGATCCTTCAATTTAAATTCTTCAGTAAACGGATCGCCATCTTTCTGATTAATTCGCATATAGATTGTTTTCTTTCCCGGGTAAGTGATTTTTACCATATGGATATCAGGAGTAGTTTTATGATTCGCCAATGGGGTAATGCCGACAATTTTTCCATCTATTTCTATACTCGCACCGGTAGGGAAACTATTTATATTGATTGTGACCGATGGTGCTTCCGGGGGGGCAGCCTTTTCGCAGGCAATACTAAAGAGTAATCCTACAAGTACTAGAGATTTTATCATTGTTTTCATCATTTTCTTTTCCTGTTCATTTTTCTAGCCAATGCATTTTTATGTTTGAATGCATTGGTATAATTGGAATTCTTTTCATCAGGAATGCGTTGCATTATTTCCTCAAGGTTTTCCATGGCATCTACAAAATCTCCATTCATCTTATTTACCACAAAATCATCCCAGAGATCTTTTATTTTTTTTTCGTAGGCCTTAGAGGCAAGTTCAAGTGTTTCGACAAGTATTGGATAGTAGTCCGGGGCCTTAAGTCCATCCAGTAACTTCACTGCATATTTCAGATCTTTTTTGGCAGCGTATAAATTCGGGTAATCCCCATTACGTGATTTATATGCTGCTAGGCCTGTGAGATAGGCTGTATTGGCTTTTTTGTAACGAACTTCAGGCGCTTCGACTATCGTACCTGTTATTTCGTTTATATAGGTCTCTAATTCCGAAATTAGTTCAAACACATCCGGTCTCAGTGGTTCATTAATAAATTCAATGGTATTACCAACATTACCAGACCGAAAAAAGAGGGTTTTTTGATAATGAAAGTTTGCATTTTCACGAGCAGGTTTGGATTTCATAGACAATAAAGTCCTTAATTTATTAGCGTCATCCGGGAACAGAAGGGTACGGAATTCATGCACCTGTTCCTTGTCCAGCTCTAATTTTTTATTAATCTTTATACCATTCATGGGATCGGAAATTACGTATTTCAGAGAGTTACCTCGAATGTTTAACTGAAAATCATTCATGACATATTTTTGAAGCCGGGGATCAAATCCTGCGGCGGATTTATGATAGATGATTTCAAGTTCCTTCTCGCGCCAACCATCTACGGGTGGGCCTTTAGCGGTTTCATCCTTCGGGATTAAAATAACCAGTGCAAAAACACCAACGAGCAATATGATAAGCGCCAGTACCAAAGTTAAACGCAGCGCATTTTTATTTTTCGTTTTCGTTTTCGTTTTGGGTTTTATCACATCATTTTGTTGCAGGTCGATTGTTTTTTCATCGGTAAGATCATCACCGATGAGTTTGAATAAAGTATCGCCTACTTTTATTTCGTCATTTGCAGTGAGTGGTGCGGATGCTTCAATCTTCCGGTCATTTAATAAAACGCCGTTGCTACTCTCCAAGTCGTTGACAATCCACACATTGCCTTCTTTTTCTATTTTTGCGTGGTAACGAGAGCAAGCTTCTTCTGAAAGAACAATATCGTTATCTTTTTCACGACCAATGCTTATAAAAGGTGGCGTGAGCTCTATATCTTTATTTGTTTCAGAGCCGCTAAGGTATTTAAGTTTCATAATCTCTTTATAATCTCCAAGGCTATAATTCAGACTACTATAAGGGAATTTTAGATATACAGCAAGCTGAATTATGAATTATCTGAAAAATCGCAAAACATCGTTGTAAGTGACAAACAGAGCAAATGTGATGAGCATCATAACAAATGCATAAAATACAGGGCGTACAAAGCGCTCTGAAACACGTTTACGGCTGACCAGTTCCATGGTGGCAAGTGTGATGTGCCCGCCATCGAGCACAGGCAGTGGTAAGAGATTGAAAAATGCCAGACTAAAGTTAATAATCGTAACCATAATTAAACCTTGCATAAAGCCGATATTAAACATTCGTGCCATTCCATGGCCAATGCCTACAGGACCACTCATGTGTTTAATACCAATATGGCTTTTTGGGTTTACAATGGACCTTAGGGAATAGTAGGTTTTTAAGAGTGCGTTTTCAAATTGGTATAAGGGCGTATCATGGTAAAGTTTAAATTTGGGTGAAAAACCGACACCATACTTGTACCCTTCGACTTTTTGCTTATTTAAGCCCATGTGGGTAAAATACTCGATGCTCATAAATTTTGCCTGTAAAGTCACATCGTAGACTGTGCCATCTTCGCGTTGCATTTTCATAACGACATCGTTTAGGTCGCTGTCTTTTTTAACCCCTTTGATGGTGTCCGTCAATTTACTATGGGCCCAACTGGGATTTTGAACTTTTTCGCCATTTATCTCAAGAAACAGATCGCCTTTTTTAACGCCCGCTTTTTCAATTGCAGACTCTGGGCTCACGCCACCAACATATGTCTTCTTGTAGGGTTCAAATAAGGGATAGCCGACCCCTTCCAATTTTGGATTTTTTGCGGTGGTATATTTTATATTTAGCTTTTCTCCTCCACGTTCAACTGAAAGATTTATAAGGCTGTCTTCGGCAAAGATGAAATAATCCATATTGCCATAAAATCCACGGGTTATTTTCTGCCCGTTCACATGGGTAATCACATCGCCGACTTCAAGCCCGGCGACATGTTCCGGATTCTTTTGTTCCTTCTTATCAAGGTCCATATAGGTTTTGGGAATAGTACCGACTGTGATGGAGGTCTCTCTTACAGGCTGTTCAGTACCGATTTGCCAGATGATTGTTGCCAGGATGAAGCCCAAAATAATATTAAAGAGGGGGCCGGCAAATGCCACTAATATACGTGGTATTGGTTTTGCATGAGGCAGGTCTTTATCATCGTAACTTTTAGGTGTATCCGTCGGTTCCATCTGTGGCAAGGCAACATAGCCGCCAAAGGGTATCATGCTAAGCCAGCATTCAACTCCCCTGAACTTCCACTTAAAAAATGTTTTACCAAAACCCACAGAAAATCGTTCGACATGCAGGCCGCATTTCATTGCTACAAGCAAATGTCCCAACTCATGAATGAATACAGCAAAACCAAAAAAGAAAACCATCAAAAGAAAGCTTAAAATATGCGAAAAAAATATCTGTAAATCCATAAAATTCAGTCGTATCCTAATTATTCCAATTGTCTATAATAGACGAAAAAAGTAAAGAAATATAAGTCCAGTTACTATAACTCAAATGAAGC
>JABSQK010000443.1 GCA_013215875.1 Lentisphaeria bacterium | reverse complement strand
ATCTTGCTGGGCGACAAAGGCTCAATCCAAGCGCCATGACTCATCTCGAGGAACTGCAACTCGGCCTTACTGCAATGCGGCAGCCAAAGATCAAATGTATGAGTACCCTGCCCCTTATAAATGACCTCATCCCAGGCAGCAGCTTCTTTCGCGCCATAAACATGCTGCTCACCATCGATCCAGAGTTCTACATCATAACGTGGCCGGGGTCCCGCTTTAAAGGTCATCCCAAGGTGTATCTGTGTCGTGTCTGAGCGAAATCGTAAACGAATTCCGGCAGTGCAATTTGCAATGGGCTTCAGATGTGGCTTGTCTGAGTAGAGATGAAATAAATCGTGCGGCAAACGGTGGAAGTGAATATGTCCATCCACTTCAACACAGTCAACTACACCCTGGGTGATCGATTTGATTTGCTCGAGCGATAATTTCATGCAACGTTCAGTGCAGCCATATCAAGCAAACGGGTTTACCTATATCGTTTAATTGCTGAACTTTTTCGAGCTGGCCAGTCTGATGATCGATCTTAAAAGTGAGGATATTATCCTCTTTCTGATTTGCCATGAGAAGAAACTGGTCATCCCCTGAAATGGTAAAATTGCGAGGTTCATCCCCTCCGCTTGGTTCATGGCCAAGTGACTCTAGAGTCCCATCATCATTTACCTTACAGATCACCAGACTGTTATGCCCACGATTCGTTCCATAAAGAAATTTTTCAGATGCTGTTAGATGCAGATCTGCACAACCAATAATGCCATCGAAACCTTCAGGCAAGGTATTTACACTGTCCTTAGCGCGTAGAGTGCCGCTTCCGGCATGATAATCAAAGGTGACAATCGTGCCTGCCAGTTCATTTATCACGTAAGCGTATTTCATGCTTTTATCTATAATAAAATGGCGTGGTCCGGATCCTGGAGGCATCTTAATAAACGGTGGATTGTTGGGAATCAATTTTGCATTATCACTGTCCAGCTTGTACTGCATTATTTTATCGCAGCCCAGATCCGGAACAAATACGTATTTATCATCTGCAGAAATAATTGCCGAATGCGCATGCGGGCCTTCCTGCCGTGCAGTATTTATACTCGAACCCTCGAATTGAATAAAGTCACTGGCCTCACCTAAACTACCATCCATGTTCAATGGATAAACAATCACACTGCCGCTGCCATAATTTGCCACCACAAGACATTTATCTTCACTATCTACGGAAAGGTGACATGTAATCGTACCCACAGTCGACCGTTCATTGAGCAAGGTCAATTCGCCTGAATCACGGTTTATCTTATAGGCATAAACAGCACCGGCAGTTTCGCCCTCATAATCGTCTATCTCACTGGCTGCATAGAGATGTTCACCGCTGGGGTCAAGACAAAGAAACGACGGTTCCTTTATTCCTTTCATTACACACTGGTAAGTCAGTTCGCCGGTTTCTGTATTAAATTTATAGGTATAAATACCCTCTCCACCCTCATCGTGTGTATACGTCCCAATAAATAAAAATTGCTCGCTCATTTCTTTCTCCGGGTCAATTGAAAATTACAGTGATATCGAATTGTGCAAAAGCAAGGAGGGAGATGTTAATTAAACTATAGCTGAATGGAAAACATATGGCGATATGCTGTGCTTTATCTGGAAGGTCTTTTCCTTAAATCAACGACCTGAATCTCAACTTTTACTTTATCTATTTCACTAATGAGGTTTCGAACAGAAGGGTATTTTATAAAGCCCATCAAGTGTGTTATTCTGACTTTCCTTTTGAAATCAAATTCTATCTTTTGCGTGATTGGCCCGACAGGGACAGAGGCTATCTT
>JABSQK010000442.1 GCA_013215875.1 Lentisphaeria bacterium | reverse complement strand
CACAAATTCCACTCGTTGATCCATTATATTTGTTTCACTCCAGGTCATGACCAGTCTCCTTATTGACTGGTCTGATTATACATAGAAGTGTTACCTATGTCCTGAACCTAAACTGTTACCCATGTCCTGAACCTGGACCAAACGGTTCTCTTACGACTAACCACATCATAAAGGTTCAGCAAGAACTAAGATCTACGGAAGCTGGGTTGCGCACATTGCCAGGAACAGACATTAAAAATACACGGACTGGTGAAATTATATATACACCACCACAAGATCATAAAACTATAATAAAGCTCATGACTAATTTAGAGCGTTTTATAAATGATGATGAGATGGCAGACTTAGACCCATTGGTCAAAATGGCAATCATTCATTATCAGTTTGAAAGCATCCATCCATTTTACGATGGCAATGGACGTACAGGCAGGATTATAAACATACTCTACCTCGTATTAAAAGACTTGCTCGATCTCCCAATATTATATTTAAGCAGATATATCACGCAAAATAAAGCAGACTATTATAATGGCCTGCAAAATGTCCGTGATAATAATGACTGGGAAAACTGGTTGTTATTTATGCTTCAATCCGTTGAGGTTGCAGCTAATCAAGCGAATGATTTGATCAAAGAAATCAGATCATTAATCATGAGCATGAAGCATTCAATAAGAGAACGGCTGCCTAAAATATACAGTCAAGACTTATTAAATAATATCTTTCGCCACCCGTACACTAAAGTCGCGTATCTGAAAAGAGATATTGATGTTACGGATAAAACAGCACGTAAATATTTGGATTTACTTGCTGAACACGATTTTCTAAAAAAAGAAATTCATAAAGGAAATAGTTATTACATCAACACTGGATTGTTTAATTTGCTGTTGGATGTATCAAGGTGAAATAAGTAAAACCCGTGCTACCCATTTATTCCAAGTAAATAGCTGGTTATGCGAGATATAGCTGGCACCATCAGTATTGACAATCTTTCTACAAATAGTAACTTGGGTTTTCATAAAAGGGATTGTTAAAATGACTACAGACAAAATAATTATGCGCGATGGGGACACCGCCTACGAAGTGGAACACAATTGGGGAAAGCTGCCCGATACTATTATCCTGGGGAAAACCCATGCACTCGTTAACGACAAAGCGGGAAATATCATCCTAGCGCAAACATCCTGCGATGCCAGCCCAAATAAAGATACTATTCTCATTTTCAATTCAGATGGCGACCTGATAAATTCCTGGGGTGAACAGTTTTATCAAAATGCCCATGGGCTCACATTACATGAAGAAGATGGTGTGGAGTATCTCTACCTTGTCGATGATAAAAATGGCGTATTCAAATGCACTATGGAAGGCGAAGTTTTATTCCAATGGGGAAAACCAGATATTTATCAAGAGAACGAATGGAAGTGGGGACCGGCAAATGTACTTGTCATGGCGAATTGCGACATCTATCTTGTTGAAGGATACGGCGAAGCATATGTGCTCCACTTCAATGCTAAAGGTGATTTGCTCCATCGTTTTGGCGGTCGTATCGAAGGACCCGAAGGAACTGTGCACCCTAGCCATTAATCGTATAAACGTCCTTATAAATAGGGTTACACTTAAACCCTTTTCGTTTTCTTAAATTAATGTCAATATGTTTATTTTCAAGCATAAAGTTTTTAGCTGCCTGCCTGAATGCAATATTT
>JABSQK010000441.1 GCA_013215875.1 Lentisphaeria bacterium | reverse complement strand
CTGTAGACCATCAGCATGAATAAATTAATGGCGTCTGGATAAGGGATTGAATCTGAAAAAGTTTGTTTCTTCCAAGTCTGAATAAAGCGACTTAATTAATTCATCCAGCTCATGGCGTTCATTGGCCATAGCTCGAATGATAAACACATTGTTTATCGTTTCATGTGAGGAAAGGATTAGCCTTCCTGCCTGAATAGACCGTAGACTTTGAAATGTCTCCGCGGTGTTTTGACACACGTTCCCGAAATGCCCTATAGCATAAATATTCAGGCAATATTTGTAGTTTGAAAATGCCGCACTGCTTTTTATATCTTGAGTTTCAGGATTCAATTTTATGCGATCGACAATGATCTTTTTCCCATCCCTGTGCACAATGAACTCAGATTGAAATTCTGTATATTTAAATTCTTCATTCATATTTGAGCGGCCTGAGCCTAGCCAATCTATAACAAGTAAGGAAGATGACTTTTCAATCGTCCATTCCTGCGATTGCTTGAAACTGCTTTTTTCGTGAGGAATTATAGGATCCGGGGCAATCATTACAAATGAATTAGCCTCAGCACGTCCAATTATACGCTGCTGCGACAAGGGGAATTGATCATTTTTGTAAACCCGTGTGAATGCTTGCGTATCAACATAAAGTTTGGCATTTTCAGTACAGTCCATAGCTATATCCAAGACATCACCCTCAACTACGCCACCACCATAATTCGAAAGGGTAATATGACACCAGTCATTCGACGTCTTGGGATTAAATATTTTGAGCGGTGTAATATTGAGAGATTCTGTTAATCGAGACTTTCCTCGTACAAAATCTACTTTTATCTTACTTATCTTACTTATCTTATTCACCTTGCCATTATACTCCAGAGAGATATTGTACGCATTCCATGAAATTACTAATTACATACCTTTTATTATCTGTTTATTGCATTTATGCAAACTTGAAATTCGATAATAATGATAAAATGTTGCTGGCCAATAAGAAGACAATGACCGTGCAAGCGCGTTTTGAATTTGTTAATATGTCGTCTAAAACAATAAACATAGATAAAGTTTCAGCCTCCTGCTTCTGTACAACAGCAAAATTAACCAAGCGAAGCTACAAGCCAGGGGAAAGAGGAACAATACTTGCTTCCATGAGATTGATACAAGGCAAAGGGGTACAGACTAAATCCATTTTTGTAAAAACAAATGAAAAAAACCATTCCGGTTACATATTAAAAATTCGCTCCGAAATTCCCGTTTTCTGGAAACTCTCTAAAAACCAATTGAGCTGGAAATTTTCAAAAAATAATAAGAAACAAGTCTTATTCTTAAAGCGTCTGGATAGCCAGGCGGTGATCAGCAAATTTGATTATGATAAAGAACTATTTGATATTAATTACACAAAAGAGGACGATGGACATCGATTTGAAATCACCCCATTATCTACTAATAAGCGTATTTCATCGCAAATTAGTTTTTACGGCAATCTTCCAGTAAACAAACCATTTGTTTATGAGGTAGACTTAAATGTTGTATTAAACCCACTTGAGTACTTCAATGTATCAAAAAAACATCTGGTATGGGAAAACTCAAATAAAGTAAAAAGTCAAACCATCGAGATTCAAATAAAAGAAGGCTTACCTGTAAAAATAAGCAAATTAAATTTTTACGGAAACAAGAACTGGAATTCAAAAATCATTTATAATAAACGCAAAAATACATTTATTATCAAACTGAATCCTGTCGACCCATCTGAAACGACTCTGGTTAATATGCAAATTATTAGTAACTTCCCTAGTGATTCGCCTATAACGATTCCAGTAGCTCTTCAAATTCTGCCACCAGCACACTAATTTAGACGCTCCAAGAAAATTCAAGTCAGCAGTCATTTCCCAGTTTATGTCATCGACATCAGCATGAGTGTAAAGAAACCGTATCGTAAGAGTATTTCAATAGCTAGCCTGGATAATTGACCGACTTCGTCTCACAGCAAGTTGTGTCTTTACTACGCTGCTCATAAAACCATCTACTGCAATGTCGAATTATTGCAGAAGCAGTCCACTTAGAAACTGACGATGACTTTGAAAGTGCCTCGGCACGCCTACACCCATCTCACAGCCCTAAATGCCTGCTACTTTTATACTTAGTCTTTTCGCTACGAGATTTATGAATTAACCAGGCTAGTCAGATTTCCTGTACCCGTCCGAAAATAATCAATAAAAAAAGCCAGCTCCCAAAGGAAACTGGCTTTTGTACAAATATAATTAAATAACTAATCTAGAAGCTGTAAGAAAAGCTCCATGTCATCCAGTCATTTTCAATTTCACCAACGTTGTCTTCGATATCACTGCCAATCATTTCAGAGTAAGACCATGACAAACCGAACGAAGCATTTTCACCGAGTGGTGCAGAGATTCCAACGGATACTGATAAATCATTAAAATCAGACTCGTCTGTGCCCCAGTACCATAGATTGTAATCGGCATCTCCAAAACCAAATGATACATCCACACCTAATGTAAATGTTTTATCAAGCTCCTTTTCGTAGCTTGCACTGGTCGAGATATAAAATCCATCTGCTGCATCAAGATCATAATAGATGGTCATACCAACGTTTAATGGCAATCCCATTTCAACATCTTTCGATAAACCAGCAAATATCTCCATTGTATCAGCATCACCTAATGTTGGGAAATCATAAATAATAACTCCCGCATCAAATGTCATCTTGTTATCAAGTTCCGTTGATAAATATGCAGTGTAATCAACTTCTTCTAATCCATATGAATCACCTCTGGAACTGTTAGCTCTGCTCGTTGCCGCGCTAGCCCAAACGTTCAAACCCATTGTCATACCATCAGATACAGTTGATGCATCAAGAGATGGTTGCACAGATGATCCAGTAATATTTACCGGAGCACCACGCCAAACATATTTAGTTACATGGTCAACGCCTGCCTCAAAAGAGATTCCACCGTCTTTATCTTGCCCAAAGAGTGGTGCAAGACTGACCAGGATGAGTCCTAGTATGTACTTTTTCATTTAATTACCTCCGTATTAAATTTTGATTCAATTATTGAACCAGTTATTTTGTTTGCAGGCTATGTTAATGTTTATGCCAAATTGATGAAAGATTGCTAAAATATAATTTACAATCATTTAGAACTTTGAAGTCTCGGGACTTACTTCTCACCGATAACAACAATGTAATTTTCAATATTGACAAAAATAAAAATGCAACGCCACCTGCCATTAGATTGCCTTCAATCCCCGCCAAAATAGCAGGCTATATATAAAAGCAAAGAAAAAATGGAAAAAATAATAAAAAGCTTTTTTAATGCGTGCAAATTTGTGCTTAGAGTATGCTACAAACCGGTGCTATCCATGTAGTTGCAAATGGTTTGCGTAGCGACTTGAAGCTCTTTTTCTTTATCCGTAAAGGAACATTCAAATGAGATATTTCCCGTATAGTCAATTTGCTTTAAGGCACTGAAAAATGGCATAAAATCATCCCCGGCAACACCCGGAGCACTGCGGGTATCACGCTCAGCGATATGGATATGTTGAATCAAATGACCAAAGCGAAGAATTTCTGCTGCATCTTCATCATCTTTAAGCATGTGGTAAAAATCTGCCAAAAGTTGTACGTTCGGGTGATTCACGCGCTCGACAATCTCTGCACCCTCTTCCAGTGTAGTAATAAAATTGCATTCCGCACTGTTTAATGGCTCGATAAGGATCATTATATTATTTTGTTCAGCAAGAACCGCAATTTCTCGATTCACAGTGATAAATTGGCTGAATGCCTCTGTCTTGGAAACGCCCTCTTCTATTTGCCGCGATCCGCCGCTGCCAAAAACAATTTGAGATATCTCAAGTAGTTTTGCACGTTTTAAGACAGTATTGGCATATGCCAGTACCTCATCCAGTTCCATTTCCGGGCCGGTTGTTTTTATCGTTCCAGGTATAAAACTATTTGCCACTGGAACAGGAAGTTCCTTATCCTTAAAATTCGTCAGGGACTTCTCAAATTCATCATCACTTAAAGCCGCATTTAATAAACGCTGCACATTTTCTTCAATGTAATCGACTACACCGTTTAAAGTGCTTCCTTCCGTATAATCTGCACATATACCGATTTCCATATTTGATCCTTTCTTATAAGTTATTGAACTGCAATTAGTATTAATTGCATATAATAATAAAATGCTGGATTTAAGCTATATGCAAGTCATGGTAGATCCAGAAAAATAAAGGAATTTTATGAAATCAAATGCAATGGGTGCGGGGTGTCTTGCTCTATTTGGATTACCTTTTGCTGCTGTGGGTACTGTATGTACAGGTTTCATATTTTACTTGTTTTTCATGTTTCATCAGACCCAAAGCTGGGTGGAAACAAAAGCCCATTTCGAATCACTAGATCTTAAAACTAATTCCTCGAGCGATGGTACAACGTACAAAGTTGAAGGTACCT
>JABSQK010000440.1 GCA_013215875.1 Lentisphaeria bacterium | reverse complement strand
TATCGCCTAAGTCCATTCCAATTGTCCATTCCTGTGTTACTGTAGTCATTGCTGAGCTCCTGTATTTGGCACTTCGAGTGCGTTGTTGTTGACTGCTAATGTAGCACATCGTAGGAGCTCAGCATTCTCATACTATCTAAATTGACGAATCTTTTACCATCGGCAGTTGTTAGATTCAGATTTGCACCGCTCACAGCCAGTAGTCTGAGGCAATCCGCTTTACCCAGGAAAGCCGCCAAATGTGCTGGTGTCCACCCATAATAATCAGCAATATCAGGATTAGCACCGCTTTCTAATAAAGCCTGCACAGCTTCAAGGCCATGGTAGACTGCACCATGCAGCAGGGTTGTCGCTATTTCGTCATACTGCATGTCTATATCCTGGTAGGAATTAATATGGCTATTATAGCTGCTTATAATGAATTCTTTTTCAGCTAGCTTTACTTTAATATTTTCTACCAGAGAAGCGATTGTGTAATCTTCACATTTTACCAATTCCACACCCACCAGGTCTTCGATTGTACTCTTAACAATTCCAAATTCAGTTGCATTAAAGCCACTTTCACTTCTGAAGGCTTCTGCATAATCAGGATCACCAATCCCATACAATGATGAAGCTTCAATGTAAAAGTCCTCAGTCATAATAGATGTATGCTGGTCTATTCTGTAGTTTTTGCCCTCCGTCGCTACGGCCAGAGCTAAATAAATAATACGTTCATAAGGTTCATCTGTTAATTGCTCTATGTCGTATTCAAAACCAGTATTCTGGCCACCAACCTCATAGATATAGTTATTATAATTATTTGGATTGATAAGCCCTTCAATATTCAACCAACCGTCCCTTGGGTGTAGTTTATATTTTGGTGTAGGCATAAGCCCCAATAGGGAAAGAATAATTTCTAGAAAAAATGGCATTGCCATAATAGACTCCTGGTTTTTATATATAAACTAACAGTCGACATAGCAAAATCAAGCATCGGGTAGAGTGCAGATAATGGCATAACTAACTAATTAACTTATATTATTTACATGGATGAACCGAACCCCATCACCAAGCCCTCGCCAATGATCCGCATTGCGGATCTAATGCACCGTGCCTTGAAAGCCGCGCTGCGTCGTTGGTACATAACGCTGATGTTCGCAATTATTATTGGCGTACCAAGTTTCCATCTGTTAAGAATCAATGCAGTAGTCGCCAAGCTGAAAAAAGATAATCCCACCGTGAGATGGAACACGGCATATATTCGCAAATATGATCCCGCTCTGGATCCCTATAATGCAGACGGAGCGATAATTTTATCTAAGATTGGTGAATTCAAAACGATACTCCCGCTCATGGCATTACTTTCAGAAGATTTAGAATTAAATATTTCGAATCTTTGGATCAAAGATATAAGTTCGCTTCGTGCTTTGCCTTTGAAAACCCTGAATTTGCATGGGACCCAGGTACATGACCTAAGCCCCCTCGAAGGCATGCCACTTGAAAACCTTTATTTGTTTAAAACTCCAGTTACTGACTTAAGTCCGCTAAAAGGCATGCCATTGAAAACCCTCGATTTATATGACACAAGTATCAATGACATATCTGTACTTAAAGATATGCCATTGCAAAATCTTACATTGAGTGGCAGCAAGGTTACTGATATCAGTCCGCTTAAAGGCATGCCCTTGAAAACCCTGAATATCCATCGCACTAAAATCAGTGATATCAGTGCGCTCAAAGGCATGCCCTTGAAAAATCTAAAATTATTTATTACTAAAGTTACCGATATCTCTGCATTAAAGGGAATGCCTTTGCTGGCGCTTAATTTAAGAGGCAGTGAAGTCACCGACATCAGTCCGCTTAAAGGAATGCCCTTAAAAAGCCTCGATATCCTTTCCACTAAAATCCGTGATATAACGATGCTCAAAGGCATGCCCCTGGAAAGTCTTGAAATAGCAGACACAAATGTCAATGATATCAGTGCACTGGAGGGAATGTTAATCACGTCTCTTGATCTGAGAGATACCAGAGTTAGCGATATAACTGCCCTTAGGGGAATGCCTCTAAAATGGTTGTACTTAAGTATGTATGTAGACGATATCAATGCCCTGAAGGGTATGCCAATAAAAACGCTCGATCTGGGAAATACTCGTGTCCGTGATATATCTGTCCTTAAAGAAATGCCAAAACTAACTGCCCTTTCCTTATATAATAGCAGAGTGACTGATATAAGCGTGCTTAAAGGATTGCCGCTGAAAGACCTGAGCCTGGGTGAAACTCAGGGAACGGATCTAACGGTACTAAAAGCAATGCCTCTGGAAAAACTGAGAATGTCAAACCCAAAAATTAAAGACATTGCTGTGTTAAAAGGCATGTCATTATTTGGTTTAGATCTCTATGCTACAAAGGTAACTGACATTACCGTTCTTAAAGGAATGCCGTTGATACATTTGTCTCTGCCAAGAACAGCCGTAGATATTGAATTTTTGCGCGGCATGCAAACATTGGATACAATCAATATTCATTCACCTGATACTTTCTGGAAAAAATACGACAAGAAAAAAATAATCCCAGGCTACTACGACGATGAGTAGTGACTCAACACTCCTAATCGAAAACTAAGCTTCCCTGTGGTCCAGGTTCAGGACATGGGTAACAGTTTAGGTTCAGGACATAGGTAACACTTCTATGTATAATCAGACCAGTCAATAAGGAGACTGGTCATGACCTGGAGTGAAACAAATATAATGGATCAACGAGTGGAATTTGTG
>JABSQK010000044.1 GCA_013215875.1 Lentisphaeria bacterium | reverse complement strand
CGATGGATCGAATAAATCCGAAGTCCGTATAACAAATGTACTGGCGCTTACGATCGAAAGGATCGAAATGGAATTGCCAGGCCGAAGTCATGGTTAGCCCCCGGGTCGTGCAGAAGAAGTCCTTGCTGCCTTTATCGATCCTGCCCTTGTCGTCATTATACATTTGCTTCCAGGTATCGCCCGCATTGGTGCTGATGAAGATATCACTCATGGTGGTGAACATGACGCGCTTGGTATTTGTCGGATCAACAGCAAAATTCAAGCGGCCAAAGCCCCACTTATGGCGACCGGCAAACTCTGAATCTTTCGTGCCCGGCGCCCAACCCTTACGGCAATAGGCAACTCGCTTCCAGGTTTTACCGGAATCCTTAGAGCGCCATAACTCGCCACCCTTATTTGCTTTGCGATTGGTGAAAAGTATTTTGCTTTGATTCGATGCCATACGAACCATATTGCGGCTTCGCACGGGAGCGCCGCCCAACTTGCTGGACGCCCAGGTTTTGCCCCAGTCTCGGGATGATAGCAGAGTGCTTTTGTCATCAAGCAAAACAAAGACCACCATGCCTGCTCCATCTTGTCCGGCGGTGATACAGACTATCTGTTTAGCTCCGGCATTTTTTGGGCTGATGTTTTTCCAGGTTTTGCCCAAATTTTTGCTGAGCCAGAACGATTTTTCACCAGCAAGAAAAATGTTGTCGCCCAGGCCGGCCACTTCGATGACCTTCTTCTTAAAGGTTTGCTTCCAGTTCTTTCCCGCATTCTGGGAAAGCCACAGGCCACTGTCGTTGCCCACTGCCAAATACTTGCTGCCAATACCCAGTGTTTCAAAAGCTCGAAAAGGCTGTTTGGATTTGGGCCAGGGAAATTTCTTACGGATTTTCCACGTTCGCCCCTTGTCGGAACTGACGCTGATACCGCCCCCTTTCAGGTAGATATTCTTCTTGTCGAATACGGCAATACCCTCGCGTCCAGCAATATCATAGAAGGGAATGGTTCGCCATTTCTTACCACCATCCCGGGTGACATAGACACAGCCCATATCGCAATTTGTATACATAAACTTCTTGTCATAGGGGGACATGGCCGGGGAATGCATGTAGCCACCACCACCAAGTCCAATATTAATAAACGGCGAACCGGGTTTGGGTTTTTTGAAAGTCTGTGCGTTGGCAAGACTAAAAACCAGGCCAAGAAATAAAGAAAATGGGATCTTAAATTTCATCATCGATCTGAATCCAAATGGTATTTGGCGAAGTTAATTCCTCTAAAGGGGATTGTCAAGAATATGGCCCGGCAAAACATAAAATACAGCGAGCTTCAACTATTGGCTGCTTGAAATAGCGTGCTTAAAGGCTAAAATGAAACGTGCAATAATAAAGGTTATGAAATGAATAAATCACATACGCAATTAGGCGCGGGTTGGCGAGTTCGGCTCGATCCAGACTTACTGAGCCCGGATCCGAGCATTGGGGTGCCAGTTGATTCTGGCGCATCAATTGAACATTATATGGATATCCATCCCTGGGATCTCATTTCATGCGATCCGCCGCAAAGTGCTGCCGAACAATGGGCCCAGGACCTTAATGGTAAAAGCTGGCCTGGCGCCCTCACCCTGAAACCCGATGCTGAAGGGCGCATCGATTTGGTTATCGATTTTGGTACGGAACTGGAAGCATGCCTGGAAATAGAATTTGAAATTTCTGCGCGTGCCAGTTTAATGAGTTTACTTGGTGAATGCATACCGGATATTGATGGCCGAATTTACAGTGAACATCCCCGCGCTCATGTATTCGCAACATTTCCATCGGCTGGCGTGCATCAGTTCAAACGTGAACAAAAGGGTTTTCGTTTTGCCCGCTTACATTTTCACGATATAAAATCGGCATTAACCATTCGCTCGATCAAAGCAAATAGCATGTTTATCTTTCGCGAACAACCGGGAAATTTCACTTGTGACGACCGGCGCTTTCAACGGGTTTGGCAGACCTCGCTTTATACGGCACGCATTTGTACCCGACCCGATACCTTCTGGGATGGCATCAAGCGCGACCGCAATGGCTGGTTTGGTGATGCACGCATAATGAAGGAAGCTGTGGATGCAGTTTTCTATGATCCGCGGCCGTCCCACAAAATGCTCGGTACTCTGCCGACAGACGAGTGGGTCAATGGCGTACCCATATATTCATTCGATCAATTTGCTATGTTTCGCCAACATCTGCTTTCTTACGGCATGGAAGAATCGTTCATCCCCGAAGCCTACAACAAAATGGCGACATTTATTTCCTGGGTTCATAAAACACAATTGAACGACGATGGTTTTATTACTCGCGATGAGGAACAGGCATATTTCGGCGACATCGGTTTTCTAGATTGGTCGAAGATGCCTGTGGGCGGGCGCCTGGAAGAACTGTCCTGGATGCAGTGCAAACATGTGGAAGGCTTACGAACAGCAGCCGATATCGCCCGCTGGCTTGGTAAAAATGACGATGCAAGCAAATGGGGTGACATGGCAGACAAAATTGCCAAACGAATTAAAGACGTTTTCTGGCGCCCTGGTAAAGGGTTTGTGCATACACTGAATCACGTCGGTGAAGTTGAAAACCCACATACGCCTGGCTGGGGTGGACACTATGAACGGACCTACGTGGAAGGCATTCAGCTTGGCGAAAGTGGACCCAGCCGACAGGCCAATGCCACAGCGCAATGGGGTGGTATTCCCGATGAAGCGATGCAAAAAGAAATGCTCGAGCAGGTTTTTTGTAACGATGATGTTGAGCCGGTTATCACCGCATACTTTTTATATTATGAGCAAATGGCTCGCGCCGGATGCGGCGATAAAGCGGGTGCGTTAAATCGCATGCGTGATTACATCGCCGACATGCTTGAGGATCGCGAGGCGGCAACGGTGATTGAAATGTATGATCCACGAGTAAAAGATTTCCGCGGACTCTGCAATCACTTTGAAGTTACATGGACCTGGCCCTTAAGTTATTGTCATGGCTGGGGTGCTGGCATCGTTCCATTATCCCAACGCCATTTAATGGGGCTCGATCCGTTAACACCTGGTTGGTCTGAATTGCGTATTGATACCGCAGCAGATTTACCAATGGCTTTTGAAGCAACTGTACCAAGTTTTCATGGACCTATCAAAGTTTCAAAAGAATCCGCTGATGCACCACTGAGCTACCAGATACCATCAGGAATTACAGTTGTAGAAAAGCCCGATGATGTGACGGTGGAAACAATTTAATACTTGAGAACAGCAGGCTAAGGGTAATTTACTTTGAGTATTCGGAATAATCCGGATTCATAATTTCTTCATCTCGGAGCAGGTCTGTAGGAATATCTGTATGTTCCGATTCGATGATAACCTGGTAAGCAAACAAGGACGGCCAAACCCAAACCCCGAACATGTAGAAAAAGCTTATTATGCTGGCAATCTTTGGCCATTTGGGAATGATATTCTCAAATGGAATTGGGCAGCAGCTTTGCCGAATTTTCTTGAAGCCGCAGGATTGTATGGTTTCTCGAAAACTCTTCAAAGTAAATAGTCGGTAATGGGTACGGTCCAGGATTCCACGTTCCGTATAGGAAAAATCGCCGATTAGCAAAGACAGCCGTATATAAATATTGGCAACATTACCAGTAGATGCAATAACAATTCCATCTGGCTTAAGGTGCTTACGGACCAAAAATAAAAGTTGATCCGGGTGTCTCATGTGCTCAAGGATGTCTGCCAGAATTATAACATCGAATTGTTCATCTCGTTTGAGTCCCAAACCCGCTTCAAGATCAAAGACCTCAAACCTCGTGCAGGCCTCTTCGGCTTCCTTGCTATAATAGATATCAACACCCGTAACTGAATGACCCATCTCAATTAAATGTTTCGCCAGGAAGCCTGAGCCGCAGCCAATATCAAGAATGGCCTGGCCTTTCTCCAGTTCACCCACCGCGTTTATCAGTCGCTGGTGACTCGAATACTTATTCTTTTTCAGCTGATACTTTTCTGCCCCGCCCAGGTCAAATATCGGGTTGTAGATAAATCCCGCTTTATGGCACTTATATTTCACCGTCGTTTTAAACACATTCCCTGCATATGCCATCCCATTTACATAACAAATCTCGTCGCCGTAATAAGTCGGTATAGGAACCTCAACTATCTTAAATTTTCCTTCGATGAGCTGTATGATAATTTCATTGTCAAAATGAAAATCATTGGTATTTCTAAGCAAGGGGATCTTTTTTAAGGCATGCACATTATAGGCCCGGTAGCCAGAGTGGTATTCGCTTAATTTTTCCCCGACTAAAATGTTTTGAAAGTTCGTCAGAATTTTATTGCCAAGGTATTTATAATAGGGCATACCGCCTTTTAGGGCAGACCCTTTTTCCATCATACGGGAGCCAAACACCGCGTCCGCCTCCTCGTTCACCAGGGGGTTAATCAGCTCATCAAGCGCTTCAGGTGCATATTGCCCATCCCCATGCAACATGACGACAATGTCAAAATTATTTTCAATGGCATAGCGATAGCCGCGCTTTTGATTGCCACCATAACCAAGATTTAACTGATTTTTGTATGTTTTAATTTTATCAGCATAGGCAGGTGGTTTTTCTGCATCAGCGACAGCAGCCGTATCGTCGGCACTGTGATCATCAAAGATAAATACCTCGGCGATGCGTTCCCAGGTCTCTGGCTTGATGCGATCTAAGACACTGGTAATAGTCGAAGACGCATTATAAGCGACAATGAAAATACCTATTTTTTTGGGTGAGCCGGTCATCTAATCCTTTTTTTTTACCAACAGAAATATTATACCCTCATTTTTCATGAAGTATAGGATTTGTGTAGAAGCCCAGGCAGAGAAAATTGCTACTGCTTTGTGCTGCCTTTAACTCATAAAAAGGCGAAAACCCGCTATGAGCGATTATACTATGCTGGTTAAGCTAAAACGTGTACTTGAGGAACAATGAAAGAAAAAATATATAAATATCGAATCGAACTGATTTTGTCCTTGTTCGTATTTTTATCTTTCGGTTATTTTTATAATGGCATGCATTATAATCAGATTTCTAGGTATGATGCAATTTTTAGTTTTGTTGAACCCGGTACGCCGGATTCCGGGACCTTTCAAATAGACCGCTTCCTGAATATCCCACAGGCAAATGAAACATTTAAAATTGATTTCAATACGGTCGACTGGTCTCATAATAAGAAAAACAATGCGCACTATTATTCCAACAAGGCTCCCGGGCCGATACTATTTGGCGTTCCGCTGTATTACGTTCTTTACCATGTGGAAAGCAGCCTTGGCATCGATCCGCAATATCCGGACTTTACTGTTATAAACTGTTACCTGATTAATCTATTTATTACTATTTTACCGGTGGCGATTTCCGTGGCATTTTTTTACCGCTTGCTGCTTAAGCGCTGTGAAAACGACCGTTTATGGGCAATCCTACTGACCCTATCGCTTTATTTTGGCACTTTAATATTTCCCTACAGCAGTCAATTCTGGACACGTACCGCGGCAGCTGCATTTATTATAATTGCTTTATTCTTCTTAACGAAGGAGACTGCAAAGGCGTATGTGATCTGTGGACTTATGCTGGGTCTCGGCGTCTTATGGGATTATCCAGTGGCACTCTGTGTTTTCGGAGTCGGCATAGTTCTCATGTGGCAGCGGAAATGGCGGCCTTTGCTTCAGGTTATTATTGGTGGAGGCATTCCGTTTATTATTTATCTCTGGTATCATAAGGTCTGCTTTGGGAACTTCCTGGTCATGTCAAGTATCTATACAAACCCGGGTCATATTACCGAAGGAGCGGTTCATGGTATGTTTGTTGCCGGCAGTACTGTACAAGCAATATGGGGTATAAGTTTTTCTCCCTATCGCGGGCTTTTTTGGTATATGCCAATTCTAGTTCCGGCAATTCTGGGGGTTTTGTGTTTTAGACGCAAGAACATTCACTATCTTCATGTTTTAGCGCTCTATAGTATTGTCGCATTTTTTATCATGAATATTTCATTTAATGGCTGGCATGGTGGCGCAGCGATAGGCCCAAGATACCAAATACCCATTCTCCCCTTCTATTTTATTTTGGCAACTCTAATCTATCCAGCACTCTCCAGCATAACTCGTAAGAAACTGCTGTGGGTATTCTGCCCCATTCTGTTTTTATCAATTACAAATATGCTCACCATTACCATGATTTCCCCCCTGACCAAATGGGACGAACCCAATCCCCTGGTAAAATATTACAAAATCCGTTGGCAGGAACCTGAGCAAATCCATATCTATGGGCGCAATCAACCCCTGCGTAAAGTTCGGACGAATAATCCCTACAGGTCTTTTAATTTGGGAGAGCTTATCGGATTCCCTAAACGGTTTTCCCATTATCCATGGTTCGCTTTATGCCTGCTCACGGGTTTTTTATTGGTGAAGGCTTCCCCTGAAAAAAAGGAAGATGAATTGGATGACGAACAGAAAGATACCGAACCTTGAGTTAGGAGGTCTGTGGCATTTATTTAAGCATCATAGTTTCAGGAGCAAAGGGGATGCCTTATTCCTCTTTCTGAAATAAGTTCGAAATTTCTTTCTCTAAGGCCTGAATATTTTCTGGTGTGATAATTATATAACGAGCATCAAATGCGACTTGGGGATCTTTCGGAATTGGTGCTTCAAAATCAAAACGAATCGGTTTATTATGCAAAATAGAAACGAAATGGCCAGCCATGATTCCTGGTTTGAATTCATAGGCCGCTGAATTTATGAGTACAAATTTAGGAATTTCACCATCATATTCCTCTGCCCAGTATTTTAGACTCTTAAAATCTTCAGGTAGTCCGATAAATGAGATAATTAAGTCATAATCAGAAAAGTCAGAAAGAATCTCTTCAAATATTTCTGCTGTTAAGATTGTTTCCATACCCATACCCGGACCCTCCTCTGGGCCACCTGTTTTTGGGCTGCTATCCCATTCATAACTATCAACAATTTCGATTTTACCCGAAATCTGTGTTTTGAATGTTTCAATAGATGCCTGGTGCATTTTCTGGCCTTGTTCGTTCGACGACGGTTTCGGGTAAATGATGATCGCTTTCATGCCCGCTTGTTTTTCTGCAACATGCTTACCAAAGATAGTGTGGGATATGTTCAAGTATTGAACATGCTTATCCATATAGCTTTTACTCATTAATTGGTCCTTAAATAGTGTTGAGTAAAGCACTGAGCTAATTGCCAAAATACAACATATGATTGCAAATATACCTGCTAATGGTCGTCCCCAATCCTTCCCTTTGGTTTTATATTGCATTTGTCCCCAGAACATAAGAATCGCAGATATTGCTATAGGTATAATAAATTTAAGATCCATAATATTTCCTTTCGTTTTAACAGGCTTTTATAGTTGTAGGCAATATAGCCAGTAAAAACAAGGTTTCTAGATTTTTGTAATCAGTCTGTCGGATTGTTTTGGCGATCTGCATTCGTGTTCTATTGCAGGGGCAATATAAGATGTGATGGGTATTCTGAGGAATGAAAGACTTGTTGTTCCGCTGTACTCATTTCCGCATCCAGCAGATCGTTTTTTCCCAGGTTGTGATTACGATCATGATTTGGGAAATCGCTGCTGGTGATATCGACCCGAATGCGATGCCCCTTGCGAAAGCAGCAGGCCGTGATTCCCAGCTTGATGCGGAATTCTGTAACATCTCCAGGGCTTAGAAAGTCTTCCGATTCAAAACTGTTGCGATGGCGGGCGCGAACAAATCCATAGCATATTTCCATGGCCATGCCCTTGGGGTCCACATCGATAAGCCTGACGAAAAAATCCGTATCTACTGCCGAAGATGCTGCATAGAGAATGAATTCTGGATTGCCCACAATTTCGATTTCTTCATTGAGTGCTTCTGTTACGTAACGCAAAATATCCTGCCGATAGTCCAAACGGCGCCGATCGGAGACATTATAAAAACATGCCGGATCCCAAAGAGTGGGCACAGGGTTATAAGGATCGTAACTATAACTGTCGCAAACACTATCTTGTGCTTCATCGACCAGAGCACCTGATCCGGATACAGTATTTGCATCGCCCGAACTACTCAGATATAATTTCTTTTGCCCACTCGTGGGTGGTGGCCAGGTTTCAGCAGTTTTCCACTCACCAGTTCCCAGAACATAATAACGCACAATGGGTTCTTCTTTTATTCCATTGTCATCGTCCTTCAACCAAAAGTCAAACCAGCGAATGCGTTCTTCTTGTACATCTAACTGACCGTCCTCACCAAAATCAAAATCACCTTGTTTGCGCTTGCCAATATTGTTATGATTCCAGGGACCGATAATCATTCGCGTTTGATTTCGCGCAATTTCGCTACCAGCATTTTTTCGCATGCCGATAAAATTGTCGATGCCACTACAGTGATCATACCAACCGGTTAGATCCAGATTGGGAACCTCGATTTCCTGATGCGCTTCTTCATGACGCCAGATTTTAGCACCTGGATTTCGCAGCCATTTATCCACCTGACTTGCCAGGGGTTCGGGTAAATAATCAACAATACGAATTAAGGGCAGGAGTGCCAGCATGCGGGCCTGTTCAAGATCATTCCAGATGGTAACAGCTTCTTGACTGGAGTGCGGTTTCGGCAAGCCTTGCTTTTTTCGTATGTCGGGGCCAATCGTTGTAAACCACCAGCGAATACGTCGTGCCGGTTTAAACGCCCCGGGCCAATCGATGCCCGTATTTTCTGGCGGAATTGAAATTGCACTCATTGCTTTCAAATGCGGTGGACGTAAACGGGCGAGTTCATATTGCATCCAGCCATCATAGGATGCGCCAAAAGTTCCTACCTTGCCCGTACACCAGTCTTGTTCAGCAGCCCACTCCACGGTATCGTAACCATCTTCCGCATCCAAGGTATTTTCTTCCGTGAAGACTTTAAACTCCCCTTCTGAATCATAACGACCGCGTGTATCCTGGCTCAGCACGACATAACCCGCATTCACAAATCCATCAAAACCGCCCTCGACCCGAACGGCATCTTGAATCCAGGGAAGTTCCTCTGAGTTTCGCCATGACCAATCGTAAGTGACTGCTCAAGGCAGTTCGTTCCAGGTTTGGAGAACATGCTCCCAGTG
>JABSQK010000439.1 GCA_013215875.1 Lentisphaeria bacterium | reverse complement strand
TGCGCCAAGAATCATAATAAGCTTGTGGCGCTTTTTCATCTGAGGAAAATGAAATACCGGGCCATAAAGCATAAATCCGGAGAAGCGTCCCACGACAGCAAAAAATTGCAGGACATTAAGTTGAAGCGACAGCTCCATTACTCCCCGCCATTGGCAATCATGGCGAAAATCGTCATCGTGTATGATTCCATTAATTGCAAATACCAGGGTACAGCGATTACCAGAACAATGCCCACACCAATCACTTTTGGGACAAAGGCCAGGGCCTGGTCACGCACCTGGGTAACTGTCTGTATGACATTGGAAACAATCCCCACGACGACGATTACAATGATCGCCGGGGCTGACATCATACCAATGGTATACATAGTTAACTGCAATATTTCTATAATGCTTTCTTCGGTCACTAGTAGAAGCTCGTAACAAGGGTTTTTACAAGTAATTCCCAACCATTGAACATAACAAAAAGCAACAGTTTAAATGGCAGGGATATCATCATCGGCGGTAACATGATCATCCCCATCGACATTAATATTGTGGCGACAACAATATCGATTACCAGGAATGGTAAATAGATAAGAAATGCCATCTGAAAAGCAGTTTTCAATTCGCTCAGCATAAATGCCGGAACGACAATGCGCATGGGCAGTTCTTCTACTGAATCGACCGGTTCCATTTCGGCCATTTCCATAAACAGCAATAAACTGCTATCGCGGGTTTGCTTAAGCATAAAACTTTTCAGGGGTTCGACGGCACGTTTATAGGCGGTTTTTTCATCTATCTTACGATCGCTCAAAGGCTGGATCGCATTTTCATAAATATCCGTCCATACCGGCTGCATAATAAAAATGGTTAAAAAGATCGCCAGGGCACTGACAGTACGACCCGATGGTGCCTGCTGAGTACCCATGGCCTGCTTCAAAAATGAGATTACTATCACAATGCGCGTAAAGGAGGTCATCATTAATACCAGTGAGGGGGCAATGCTTAAAAAGGTCATCATAAGCAGGATGTTAATTGCACTGGAGAAGCGGCTGCCTTCCAGGCTTAACTTGAAGTTCACTTCGTTGGGACTTAGGTTCAATTCCTGGGCAATTAAGGGAAATGACATAAAACAAGCACTTACTATAACTAGCTTAAACCAGCGATTCATCAGCCTATCCTTTTTTCCAATTCAATTTCTCAAGTAATTCGAACCCGCAATTCTTAAATTCACTTGTTAGGATTTCATCATCGTCATCGTCATTATCGTCATCGTCGTTGTCATCGTCTTTATCGTCATCCAAAACGAATGCCTCATTATCCAAGTCAATCGTGGCGAATTTGCTAATCAAACGGGTACCCTGCGGCCCTGTGGCCAGCAACATTTCTTCCTCATGTACCTTAACCAATACAAGCGTATTCTTGCCATCTATCACCAGGCGTTGTTGCACATTCATGCTGCCATAGCCACTTTGACCCGATACCTTGTTGCTGAATTTCTTCAGGCCATAGAAAAATCCGCCGATAAGCAAGAGGATGATAAGCATTGATAAAAAATAGCGTCCCATAGAAATACCCAGTGATTGGGATGCCTTTTTCTTTTCAATCTTCGTCACGCCTGGGCCAAAACGTTTTTTAGAGGGATTTTTTTGTAACTCAGTGGACATTTCTTCCGATATATCAGTTTCTGCAAACTCTGCAGAATGTGCAGAAGTCATTGATAATAATAGACTTAAAATAATTACTGCTAACTTATTCATATAATTCACCTGTTTTCACTTTAACAGGCGCATTGCATGTGCCATGATGAAGAAAAATAAGCAAATTTTCTATTTTCGATTAAATTTTTATTTTTTTGGCCGATGGGCTATTTTTTGCATTAGGCGCAGATCGTTCACTTGAGTACATTTAATGATCATTCGCCAACATTTAGGCTTTTCATTAAAATACATATCTCACTTATTATTAATGACTTACGTCCTAAAAAAGCGCTCTGGCATTGAAGATGTTATATGAATATGATATTAATCATTAACGATTGGAGCCTACAATGGAATATCTAGTTCTCTTACTAATTATACTCAGTATTTTAATCTTTGTCATTTTCACTCTTCTTTCTAAGATTCTGAATAGCCTGAATTACCTGGAAAAGAAAGTCAATCTCCTCACGAGCCAGATTCGCAAGCAATTTTTTGATGCAGCCATATCTAAAGAGGACGGTTCTGATGAGCGTAAAATTCCCCAGGAAGAAAAGATAAAGCCTGCTGAAACAAAGCATACAGAAAGAAAAGTCTCAGTCCCTCCAAAGCTACCGGATCCACGACCTGTCGAAAAGTCGGCTGATATAAAGAAACTAAAGGAAAATAAAATGGCAAAAAAAGAGTCACCGGAAAATCCCGATAAAAAAATTCCTGCTGATACTGCTAGCGAATCAGCAGCCAAGCAAGAAGAAATGGCCAAAGATATCGTGCAAAAGGCTATCGATAAAAATGACGGTTCTGCCAAAGTAAAGGTAAAAAAAGTACAGCCGGACCCAGATGAATTATCTGATTTTGAAAACAATGCCATTTTAATAATGAAAAAAATCTGGAATTGGATCATTGTCGGGGAGGATCACAATAAACAAAATTCATCAATTGAATATGCCGTAGCAACTGCATGGTTAATGCGTATCTCAATTGTCATCCTCTTATCAGGGCTTGGCTTCTTCTTAAAATATGGAATTGACCACAATTTTATTGGCCCCACGGCGCGTGTAAGCATCTCTCTGCTCGCTGGAATCGCCATGTTGATTAGCGGGATGAAACTGATTCCTAAAAAGTATCATCTCATTGGACTGGGTCTAATTGGCGGCGGAATTTGTGCATTGTATTTCAGTATCTTTGCCGCATCGAGTGGTCCAGGTTCAGGACATGGGTAACAGTTTAGGTTCAGGACATAGGTAACACTTCTATGTATAATCAGACCAGTCAATAAGGAGACTGGTCATGACCTGGAGTGAAACAAATATAATGGATCAACGAGTGGAATTTGTG
>JABSQK010000438.1 GCA_013215875.1 Lentisphaeria bacterium | reverse complement strand
CGAAATTAAAGATGGAAATACCATCGTAACAATCTCTGATAATGGCATCGGCATAGATCCGAAGTATCATGAGCAGGTTTTTGATTTTTTTACCCGTTTGCGTCCCAGGGATAGTGACAAAGAAACTGGCATGGGGCTGGCTATCTGCAAAAAAATCATGGAGCATCATAACGGCTCCATTGATATAGAGTCGGAAGAAGCTAAGGGATCAAGTTTTAGTTTAATGTTCCCTCCAAACTAATAATAGGCATAGTTCTTGCGTTAATATACTCGCTGGTATAGTTTAAATTTGATTTTATAACAATGGGATATGGATGTCTCGCGGTATAAATGAGCGTATAGAATCGTTGGATTCACTAGATGCGAACCCAGTCTCGGATACAGGACTTCGCCTTTTACTCTACTTTGCCATAGGCATAAGCGTTCTTCCTTTTTTCTTAAACATCGTGGGTGTCGATTTCAGTTCAAACCCTAAAGCTTTCCCTCACAATGAAGTTGCAGACATGAGCAAGGTACAAGTTATCGATGCTCATTTTAATAAATTATCCGGCGCCTTCACCCATACGATTCTGGAATGGTCTGCATTTTGTGTTGCTATGTTCACTGCATTGCTGGCATTTACCAATATGCGTATCACAAAGGATATTACAGTGCCTATTATCGGCCTGGCTCTGTTCATGTCTGGCTTTATGGATGCCTTCCATACATTGGCCGCGGATCGCTTAATACATGCCACCGCACCAAATACCGATCTCGTACCATTTACCTGGGCGATCTGTCGGGCATTCAATGCACTCATTATGAAATTTGGGGTTATTTTCATCCTTGTCCTTGGGCTCAAACAGCTCAAGAGCTACAAGATTGTTATCTATATCAGTCTCATTTTTGGTGTCATATCCTATGCCATCATACATTATTGCGCCTCGAGTGATACCCTGCCCAAAACCATGTTTAGCGGTGATGAGCGTGTTCTTGGATTTATATCACGGCCCTATGATGTATTTGCACTGATTTTTTTCCTGATCAATGTCTGCTACGTTTATCCCAAGTTTTATAAAGCCCATCGCAGTTTGTTTGCTGCTTCTTTATGGATTAGCGCCATTCCAGACATAGCGACACAGGTCCATATGTCATTTGGTTCCACCAGTCTATTTGACAATCATTTCAATATTGCCCATTTTCTGAAAATTATGTCCTACCTTATTCCCTGCCTGGGTTTACTCTTGGATTACATGCATACATATAAACAGGAACAAATCATTAGTCAAAACCTCGACCAGGCAAATATTGAACTCAAGGAGCGCACAGACTTACTGGAAGAAAAAACCCTGGAATTGGAGCAGCAAGCTATCAGCTTAAATGTATCCAACGAAGCACTTGAGCGCTTTGCCTATGTCGCCTCTCATGACCTGCAAGAACCCTTGCGCACCATCACCAGTTATATACAGCTATTGGAAGGTGAATATAAAGAAAAACTATCTGGAGAAGCCGATGAATATATCGAGTATATTGTCAGCGGTTCAGAACGAATGAAAACACGTATTAAGGACTTATTGAGCTATTCACGCTTAACACAGGTGCATGAAATGGGCAATGTGGATCTCAATAATCTAATTGCAGGAATCATCGCAGATTTGAAAGCAAATATATTTGAGCAAAATGCCGTAATAAATTATCAAGATCTACCTGTAGTGCATGGCAGCCGGGTACAGCTTGAAACGGTTTTTCAAAACCTCATCACCAACGCATTGAAATACAATGAGAGCGATTCTCCCACTATAAATATTTCATCGTCTGCAAGAGGAAACCAGACCTACCAGATAACTGTAAGTGATAATGGAATCGGCTTCGACCCAAAACATGCAGATAAAATTTTCGAAATATTCCAGCGCTTCCATAATATAGATGAGCATGAAGGAACAGGTATCGGCTTATCCATCTGCCGACGTATCATAGAAAGCCACAATGGCAGCATACAGGTGGATTCCATTGTAGGTGAAGGAAGTGTTTTCAAAATAGTCCTCCCTACATTGACAGATGCAAAAAATGATAAATAACAGCCTAAAACAAGCTCGAAATATACTCGGTGTATTGACTTCTATAGCACTGGGCACTAAGGTTATAGTAGAGAATGTATGAACTAATTTTGGAGGAATGATGGTTGCCGATGGCATTGCAGATATTTTACTGGTCGAAGATAATAGTGCAGATATAAAGCTCACCCAAAAAGCATTCGAAAAAGGTAAAATTAAAAATCATTTGAGTATCGCGCGAGATGGGGAAGATGCCCTTGAGTTTCTTAGACGAGAAGGTGAGTATGAAGATGCACCCCGCCCTGACCTTATCTTATTGGATCTTTTTATGCCAAAAATGGGTGGACAGGAATTTCTTGAAATAGTTAAAGCCGATGATGCATTTAAAGCAATCCCGGTTGTTATCTTAACCACCTCCGATGCAGACCAGGATATAGTAAAGGGCTATACCAGCCAAGCCAGTGCCTTTATAACAAAGCCTGTCGACTTCCACAACTTCATTGAAGTGATACATAAGATAGAAGATTTTTACCTCGCCATTGTAAAGCTGCCGCCGAACTAAAGCGCGCTTTCTCTGAGCAGCTTCGCTGCTCGCAATACATCATTCGTTTCGAATAACTAAGATATAAAGCTGACTTCGCTACCCTGAAAAAATCCTGCTTGGTGCTGACTTTGTTGCGCAGAAAAAATCCTGCATCGTGCTGAGGCTGACTTCGCTACGCGCGCCAACGCCGGGAAAAGAATGGAAATGCTATAAAACTAAACAGTGAAGCCAAAAAGTTTAAGTTTAGAAAGCAGCAGTTGGTGGAGGCTTGGCAGGTCCTTGGGGTAGATTAAAATAAGTCGTTTCCCTTCCTGCTGATATAGAGTCTGTTTCTTATACATGCTCATGGTCCAGGTTCAGGACATGGGTAACAGTTTAGGTTCAGGACATAGGTAACACTTCTATGTATAATCAGACCAGTCAATAAGGAGACTGGTCATGACCTGGAGTGAAACAAATATAATGGATCAACGAGTGGAATTTGTG